>DASYTB010000631.1:0-5533 GCA_036002705.1 Verrucomicrobiia bacterium | reverse complement strand
ATTTTGCGCCCCCTCGTGAGCTATTCATTTCACCGCTGGGTCGCCCAGAACTTCGCCGGAATCGTCGATGAAAACGTCCGTCGCGTACCCCTGATGATCAAAAGTGATTTTGTAAATGTCCTTAGCGTTCACTGGAATCTTCTCAATATCGAAAATCGGCGACCAGCCCACGACCGAACTCATCGCTTTTCGTGTGCGGGACGGCATTTCTGCGATTTTGTTTTTAAGGTTCGACGACGGCCGTGCGGGCGACGGCCTGGGGTCTGACCCATCAGGGCGATCCCAAATTGCCGCCTGCGAAGTCGTCGCGAAGATGAGAACCGCCGTCAGAACCGATTTCCCCGCCCATTCCTTCATAGTGGCAATCTCGTGCTTTCTTGAAAGACGGCTATGAGACGGCGCCCTGAATACCCATTCCCTGCAAATCTCAGACAGTGTGGACGCTCCTCCGAGGGCCCAATGAGGGAAACAATGACGAGGAAGGAAAGGAAAAGCGCCTGCTTAGAACGAAGCTAAAGCAGGCGCTTTCGAACTATTTTAAGTTTTCCTGGCGGGACTATTTCTCGTCGCGTTTCTCTTCGCCGCTGATGTAGATGACCGTCCCGCCACCGCCGCCGAATTGCGACGCGTTATAGATGTAGCTCGCATCGGTGGCTTTTTCGATGCGCAGTTTGGCTTCCGAGAGATGCCCTTCGGTGTAGGCGTCCAGCTTTACGTCCTGATTCTTCAGCACGTCGTTGATCTCGCGCTGAAGCTGGCGAAGCTTATGCAAAGCGAGATTCGAGATTGGCTTGTGCGAAGCATTGCCCCACGTATCCGGCATGCTCAGGTCGATGAGCCGATCCAGATATTCGCGTTGCAGATTGCGGCGGAGGCTGGAGATCATCGGCTGCCGCGCGCTGTAGGTTTTGTCGGTGGGATTCCTTAACTCCGTCCAAATCGCCCGGTGAATGTCATCGAGCAATTCGGGAAGCGTGATCATGTCCTGATCCGCGGGAGTGGTGTATTCGTTGTCAAACACCCGACTCAGGGTCGTTGGATTTAGCAGCGAAGTCAGAACCGACGCCTGAATGCCCATAATGCGGTCATGGACGGCCCAGGTGGACTCGGCCATAAAGATGCCGCCGTCGTCCCACCATTTGTCCGTTGTCATATGCTGGAGCAATTCCGGCGAGAGGCCAAACGAGCGGTCGTAAAACGAGTTCTCGATCACAAATTCGAGAGCCTCGCGTTGTTGCGCCGTAGGCACGACTTCGATGGGGGCACGGTTTTTGGGGTCGCCCTTGTGATCGCGATTGACAAAGGCGCCGCCCAGCCAACCCGCCATCATGCTGAGCGAGCGCTGCTGCACCGCGAGAGTCATTTCATAGCCATGCCGGGCTTTGGCCCAGCTTTGACCATCTTTGACAAATTTCTTCACCAGACGCGCCCGATGCGTCTTCGCGAGCCCCATCTGGTTCGTGGCGTAAGCGATCGGGTTCGCGGCGAAGTCGTAACGGCGCGCCAGCGGGTCTGGACCCCAGGTATCTTCATCGGTGGCGTACTGCAATTCTGGTTCTGAAACCCGGCTGAGAATCTTTTTCAGATCCTCCGGCTTATCATCCATGCTGTAACCATATTGAATCGCCCACATGTCGTACGGCCCGACATCGATCATGGTATGGTCGCCCTGCGGTTTTCCGTCCCAGCGATACATGTTGATCGGCAGATAATCCATCACCGAACCGGCGTACGGCTTCTTTCCTTTGAATTCCGGGCTGTTGATTTGTTCGAGCGTATAAATGCTGGAAGCCTTGAAGTTGTGCCGCAATCCAAGCGTATGGCCCACTTCATGAGCCACGAGCTCGGAAATCAGCGGCCCGATAAACCACTCCGGAACACCATCGAGCAGCTCTTTCTTCTTCGCTTCGTCCTTCTTTTCGTCTACCTTTTTGGCGTCATCCTTCACGTTCTCCTCCTCCTCGATTAAATCCAGCGATAAGCGCATCAATTCCATATCCAACGCTTTGCATTCCGCGGCACGGCAGAGCCCGTTCACCTGGCTGACCCTTCCAGAAAGGCCGTCAAATTCGCTCTCTCCGATTAATTGCTGGCCCGCAATCGGCAGCGATTCACCCGCGTGAACAGCGAGCCCTTCTTTCATGATCTTCTCCATGATGCCAGAGCGAGCCGCCGGAGGAGCGAGCCGGATGCGGGGGTCCCAGGTCGGGTGGCGCTTGAGCCATTCGAGCGTTTCCGGCGCGTAACCTTCCATCGCCAGTTGCGGAAGCACTTCGTTGTACTGCCGCCAGAAATGCCGAATCCATCCGTCCGTCAGGATAATATCCGCATCGAGAATCTCGCCCGTGAGCGGATTGACGCGAGAGGGTCCAATGGCGGTGCCAACATTGTTGTTTAGCCAGCGAACGAAGTTGTAACGAACATCTTCCGGATCTTTTTCCATATGGGCGCCTGTGGCCGCATCCTGGTAATAGACCTCGATGGCATTGGCGATGCCGACCTGCTCGAACGCTTTGTTCCACATTAGAACGCCTTCACGGACCCAGCGGCGATAACGGATCGGAGTGGTGTTCTCGATGTAAAAAACGATTGGGTCTTTCGGCGGGCTGACCTTCAAAGAAGGATCGGCCTTTTCCAGGTGCCAGCGGTTGACGTAGCGCACGCGGCTGTCATCATCCTGGTATTTGCCCAGATCCGTGTAGCTGGTCGTGAAGAACCCAACGCGCGCATCCGCGACGCGCGTTTTGAAACTGGGGTTCGGCCTGATTTCGCTGATCGAGTAATGCAGCGTTTTCAGGACGCCACCGGCCATCGGAATTTCGAAAGCAACTTCGATGTTGCCCGGGAAAGCTTTGAGCGTCTTGATGCTCGCCAGTTGTTTTTTGGCGTCGCGGAGCATGTAATTTCCAAAGAACTTCCCGGCGTCTCCCACCAGCAGAGCGCGCAGGTCAATCACGGGATTATTCGTGAGGATCGTGACAATCGGCACGTCGGCGATGACACGGTCCGTGAACAATCGACTCACCGATGCCTTTGATTGATCGTCTCCGGTCGAACGCGTATCGAGGTTCGGCTCGATGAGCAACATACGGTCGTTCTGCCGTTTCCAATAGACATACATGTCGCCCGCCTGCAGGCCAGCATAGCGTTCGCCGCTGGCGACGGTCATGGCGATGAAAAACTTTTTCATCTCGAACTTTTGCGGGAAGGCGGCCAGCACCTGGTCGTCTTTGTGGCGCACCCAGACCGAAAAGAGGCTGGGCGATTTATCGATCGTGGAGATAACCTCCTGGTAGTCCTTCATCACCTCGCTCGAAGGCGGGAAATCCGGCTTGGGAACGGAAGGGGCGGTGGTTGGCGCCTGGGGCGCGGCGGCATCCGCGGCTTGCGATGTGAAAGCGACCACGGATCCCGCGGTCAGCGACAAGAGAGCTGAAACGATTCGCTTCATACGATTTAGCGGTTTTACAGTTGCGTCCGCCAAGGGCGACCGGCCAGCCAATGGGCTTGGTTCGACTTTTGCGGAGGTTGGAGAGTTTAGAACACCTTCGCGCTTTGTCTAGACGTTTTCTGGGGTTCAACAGCGTCGCTAATGATCACTATAGCAAGGGCGCCACCCTATTTTGGGAGTGTGAACGCGATCACATAGTCCCCGAGCTGGGACCCGAGTTTCGCATGTCCGCCCGCGCAAATAACAAGGAATTGCTTCTTTTCCGGACCCGCCGAATACGTCATCGGCGTGGCTTGGGCCGCCGCGGGTAGGGCTGCTTCCCAAAGAAGTTTTCCGGTTTCAGTCTCGAAGGCCCGCAAATGAGGATCGACGCTCGCGGCGATAAAGGCCAAGCCGGTCGCGGTCGTCGTTGCCCCGCCGAAATTCACCGATCCCCAGCCCTTAGCCTGAGGATGTTCGTTTAAATCGAGCATATAACCGAGCGGCACCTCCCATTTTAATCCGGGATGGTTCAGATCAATGGCCGCCAAAGTTCCCCACGGCGGCGGCGTCATGGGCAATAGACTCCCCTGTTGTCGCCAGAACAAATAATCGCGCTGCACGACAAAAGGCGTTTGCCGCATCGGACCGATCTCAGCTTCCAGGCGTTTTCCCGATTTAGTTTGCGCATCGAATTCGCCGCGCGGGATTAATTTAATAACGGTTGCAATGCGATTGACGGGACCGATGAGAATTCCACGGTCCGGATCGTAAGTCAGGCCGCCCCAATGAAAACCACCGACGCTCCCAGGCGCGTGGATGGAACCGCGCAGGCCCGGGGGCGTGAATGGCCCTTCGTTCCGAAGTGATTGGATTCGCGCCCTGGCCTTTTCGCGTTGATCTGAATCCAAGCCCCAGGCCTCAGCCACGGAAACGGCGCGGAGTCCGAAAGTTGGAAGAGTTGTTGGGAACGGCTGAGTCTCCCACGCGCTTTCGCCATCAACATCGGAAGTGGGCACGGGGCGTTCTTCGATCGGCAGGAGTGGTTTTCCCGTTTGACGATCCAGAACGAAGATGTGCCCCGATTTCGTAGCGACGACGACGGTGGGGACGGCTTTGCCTTCCGACTTTAGTTCGAGCAACACCGGTTGCATCGGCACGTCAAAATCCCAGAGGTCATGGTGAACGGTTTGAAAAGACCAAACGAGTTTTCCCGTCGAACCACGCAACGCGACGACGCTGTTTGCATGCAGATTTTGGCCACGTCTTTCGCCGCCGTAGTAATCTGGACTGGGCGAACTGGTCGGAATAAAAACGAGGTCCGCCGCTTCATCCGCGGAGATCGGCGCCCACGCGTTGGCGGCACCCGTGTTATGCGCGATGGCGCCCGACCAGGTGTCATAGCCCGATTCCTTCGATTGACGCGGAACGGGGTCCCAACTCCAGACCAGTTGGCCCGAGCGCGTGTTGAACGCCCGAACAACACCACTTTCAGACAAAGCCGAGCGATTATCCGCGATGGACGATCCGATCACCACCAGCTCGCCGATGATCGCGGGTGGCGAAGTAACCTGATACTGACCGCTGTCATCAGCGCCAGCGCCTTTCTTCAAATCGACGACGCCACGTTCACCGAAATCATCACAGGGCCTTCCCGTTGCGGAGTGGAGAGCAATCAGCCGCCCGTCGATCGTTCCGACAAAGATGCATCCTTCCTGCTTTTGACGAGGGTCAGGCCAGAACGCTACTCCACGCGAGGTGACTTCGGAATACGACCGGTCCTGGCGAACCTTCGGATCATAAACCCAAAGCTCTCGGCCGGTCGACGCCTCCAGGGCAATCACCCGGTCGGACGGCGTGCTGAGATAGAGCCGGCCCGAAATCATAATCGGTGTCGCTTCGAAGGCCGTTTTTTCCTTCATGACGCTCATTCGGTACGTCTCGAGTTCACCTGTGCGATACGTCCAGGCTATTTTCAATTGCTGCACATTTTCGGGGGTGATCTGCCCCAATCGTGAGTGCCTCAGGCCGCCGCGATCGTTTCCGTAGGCTATCCAGTCGTCACCGAATTCGCTTGCTTCGGAGGTCCAAAAAGAAACACCC
>DASYTB010000630.1:0-3593 GCA_036002705.1 Verrucomicrobiia bacterium | reverse complement strand
GGCCGTGTTGTGGCGCAACCCGGGGCTTCGCTTTCGGAAACGTGGGGATGGCGCCAGCGGAAAAAAAACGGCCGTGACTCCGTTGGCGCAAGTCGTTTCCGTGGAAACCGAAAAACGGCTTCAATTTGGTCGAACCGCGAGCGGCGAGCACATCGACACGAACGATTTTCTGACACTGGGCGCATTGGTGCTGCCGATTAAATTCGCGATCCCTGCCGGGATGGCGCAAGCGGAATTGCTGCTCGATGCCGAACTGGACCTCGCGAAGGGCGAGGATTGCGTCGTGCGTTGCATCGTTTCACACGAATTGAATGAAGGCGCCACGGTTGCGGCGATCAGCACCTTTTCCGGTTTGCTGGCGAATCCGTCCGGACCCGAGATCGAGACGCTCAAGGCAGGCGTGAGCGAGTTCGCGCGCAAACTGCCCCAGATTTCGCAGCGGGAAGCGGCGCCGGCGGATCGCGACCCGATTCCACCGCCCTTTGACAGCGGCTACAATAATACGGAGCGAAACGACTTTCATGCCTTCGTGAAATATCACCGCGACGACCAGTTTCTCACCGAGCACATCCTTGACGATCCAACTCGCTCTGAACTCGACCGGGAATGGGTGGACCTGCTCACCTCGTTTGAATATCACAACACCATCCTGCGGTTCGTGGCGAAGAAATATCACCTGGACCTTGGAAGTCGAAAGATCGCCAGCGTGGGCCAGGACTGGATCGAGTCGCTGCCGGAAGAGCCGAGACGTTTTGTAAAAGAATTGCGGGAAGGGCATGCCTCCGCGCAACGCATGCTGCAGGCCGCTGAACCGGGTCATCTACGCGATGCTATGCGCTTCGCGCGGCTGGCCTGGCGACGGCCGTTGAACGAAGCGGAAGAGGAGCGTCTGAAAAACTTTTACCGCGGTCTGCGAGAAAAGGGAATCAATCACGAAGAATCTATGCGCGCTTTGCTGGCTCGAATTCTGGTCGCGCCGGCCTTTCTCTATCGCATGGAGGCGCCTCGGCTCTCAGTCACGCGCTCTGGGCACGAGGTGGCCAATGCCGTTGGCTCGCGCGGCTGGATGGCGCTTTCCAATTGGGAACTGGCCAACCGTTTGAGCTATTTTCTTTGGTCTTCGATTCCCGACGCGGAACTTTCCCGCGCCGCCGAGAGAGGCGAATTGGAGAAAACGGAAGAATTGAGCCGCCAGGCGAAGCGAATGCTGCGCGATCCCAAGGCGCGGCGCTTTGCCACGGAATTTTTCGGGCAATGGTTTGGTTTCTATCGATTTGACGGCTACCGTGGCGTGGATACGGCTCGCTTTAAAGAATTCACAGAGAATCTGAAGAGCTCCATGTATGACGAAGCGGTTTCCTTTTTCGAGTATATTGTCCGGGAAGATCGCCCTGTTCAGGAGATACTCTTTGCGGACTACTCTTTTTTGAACCGTGATTTGGCGGCGCATTATGGGATCGAGGGAGCGGCGACCCCTCCGACGAATGCTTTGGCGCGAATCGAGGGGGTAAACAGGTTTCATCGCGGCGGTCTTTTGAGCCTTGGCGCCGTTCTCACCACCACGTCCGCGCCACTCCGCACGAGCGCTGTAAAGCGGGGGGATTGGATGTTACGCCGCGTGCTGGGCAAGTCCATTCCGCCTCCGCCCGGTGATGCGGGCTCGATTCCGCCGGATGATGTTCTGCCGGATGGAAAGACCGTTCGCCAGCGGCTCGAGGCGCACCGGCGCGACGCCTCGTGCGTCAACTGCCATTCGCGGATTGATCCTCTCGGTTTCGCGCTCGAACACTTCGATTCCATCGGCCGCTGGCGCGATACCTATCGCGATGGCCAGATAATCGATGCCAGCGGAAAACTGAGTGACGGGACAGAAATCAGCGAATTTGAAGGGCTGATCGAATATCTTCACCAGCAAGAAGGGCTATTTGACCGAACCCTCTGCGCGAAGCTACTTGGTTATGCGCTCGGCCGCGCGGAACTGATTTCGGACCGCCCCTTATTGGACCGAATGACCGGCGGGTTGCGAAGCGACTCGCGCTTCTCGAGGCTGGTGACTGAAATTGTGACAAGCAGCCAATTCCGCTATCAACGCGGGGAAGAAAGTGAAGGCGCTCAGTCAAAGAAGGTTGCTGACTTCCGCGCGCAGTGAGGACATTGCTCGGAACCGTTCGGGTAATTAGTGAGCGGCTGGCAAATCATTCGGACTGCTCTCAGTCGCGAAACCGTGCATCCGAAACTGCTCCAGCGCAACGGCGGAGCGGCGGGGAAAATAGTCATTTAATAAGCGCTCGACTTCGGGCCGCCAGTGCTGGTCTCGCGTGTAGATTTCGTACGGGCCTTCTTTGTATTGGTGAATGTTTCGACGATAGGAGCCCCACCTTGCGGATTCAGCGAGAATGGCCAGGTCAAGTTGTTCGCTCCAGTTGCGGTAACGCTCGGCGGCGGCTTTGGCGTTGAGCGCGCCGCTTTCGGCGAAATGACGTTGAGCGTGTTTTGAAAAGAGCAGCCGAAATTCACTGCTCTCGGCAAGCCGGTGGAAAATTCGCGGCGGGCTTTCGTCATCATCGAAATCAATCGTGTTATCGCCAGCCTGTTCGAGCGTGCGCTCAGCGTCCCAGATAAAAAATTTGAATTTGCCTTCGCGCCCTCGGCGGCGGGCCGCGTACCAGTTCGAGTGGCGATCCCAATCGGCGTTGGCACCGTAAAAGTTGACGATCATGTAATCGATGAAATTTTCGATGTCGAGCAACTCGGAGATGGACGAAAACTCGGCGGCGGTGCGGACTCCTTTGTTCACACGCCTCATCAGCTCCGTCCAGGTTTCGCGATCGCCGGAAAGCGTTTTATCGGCGTTAAACGAATCATAGTCGCTGAGCGAACCCCCCAGATGCGACGCGGCAAATGCGGCATCTGGACGTTCCGTGAGATTGTAAATCCCCCAATACAGACCATTCAGATAGAGATGGACGAATGTTCCCGCAGCGGAGGGCTGGCCCATCTCGCGAAGCGTGTCGCGCATCCATTGATCGCGAACGTACTCTCCTCGCTGGCGCTCGATGCCGCTCCAATGCAGCCAGGAATTATTGCAACCGGCGCGAAGAATCAGCGTGTCAAACTCCGCCGGAGCATTCGTGCCGAAGACAGCGAAGCGAAGTTTGCCGGGGCCATACTTTTTCCTGAAGACGAGCCGAAAGGAGTGTTTCGGGCTCTCCTCGGGACGACGATTCCAGCCGCCCTGGATGCGCGCACCGCAGTTGACTTGAAGGTTGGACTTCTGATCAGGCGAAAAGAACTCGAAGGAAGCGGCTCGTTCCCAAGCGGCACCGGCTTCTTCAGGATGCTTGTAAATCCCATGTTCTGTCCCGAAAAGATCCTCCGGTGCGAAAACGAGGGAAACCGAGGGAAGAACTTTCAAGCTGCGTTCCATCGAGTCGCGGTACTCGGGCGCAAAAGCGATCTCCGGCGCCATTCGGTAATACGCGGGCACGGCACTTCCTTTGTTTGTTCCCCAATCGGCGGGAAATCCTGAACCGCTTTGGCGAATAATGTCGCGTGGAAACAGGTAGGTATGAGTGCTCACCTCACCGACGGCT
>DASYTB010000629.1:0-6000 GCA_036002705.1 Verrucomicrobiia bacterium | reverse complement strand
GCGAAGGCCTTGCCGTTCGGTGCAGGGAATGGTGGATCCTTCACAAGGAATGACGTAACTGACGTAATCGGGGGACGGGAAACGACACTTGTTCATACAACCGCGTCGATCTTCCGTCAGTGTGTCCTCGGGATTCGCGGGACAAATGTCCGGGCCGCCAATGCACCGGAGACCTGTTTCGACGGGAGTCCGTTTTGTTTTGGTTCCACCGCCGAAGATCTCTTTTGGGACGTTTCCGAGGCATTTGAGCGCGCAGGAAGCGACGTTGCCGCCTTCATTGGGAATGGTGCAGACGACTTTTCGCAAGCACTCGCCGTCTGGCCCCTTGAACTCCGGGCCGGCGCCAGGGGTCCCAGGTGCGACTCCGTGCCAACCTGGTTGCCGGACTCCCACTCCCGGATCTGTGTCCGCGAAATTGCCGTCCGCGCTGATTGTGGCCGTGCCTTGGGGTTCCCACCGGCCTGTGTCGTGGTCAAAACTCCAGAGCATCGTTTTCGCGCCGGGCGGAAGTTTTTCTCCAGTCACTGGGTCTGGCAAATTCGGGAATCGCACCGGCACGGGGCGATCGAAATTTGAAGGGCCATCCGTTTGAATCGTGATAACGATCGGAAAATTCAACCCGGGCGGCAAAGGCTCCGGCAGGCGATCCGGAGGCACGGGCGCAATCCCGACCTTGCCCCCGCGCGAGCCAATGTCGCTGTAGAGAGAATTCGCGGGAACAGAAATTGAAACACCGGCCATAAGAGGATTCGCCGCTATCGCCGAAGCGGATGCCGTAACCGTGGTGTTGGTGATGGCGCTGACCGCAGTCAGCGCATCCGCCGGGATGAGCGGCAGAAAAATCTCTCCTGTGCCGCTCGCGAGATTGTTTGTTTTTCCCGGAATGGCTTCCCAGGCCTTGCCGACGAAGGGGTAGTAGGCGCCTTTTGGCCAGTCGCTCAGGTCGGCGGTGCGGCCATCCACATGGACAAAGAAACGACCGCTGGGAGAGGGGTTGAGAGAGAAGGCGCCGGTTGCGTCCGTGACCGCACGCAATGTTTCCTCGGCGCCATCGACCGTGACGGTAACTCCTTTGAGCGGACGATTGGTTCCGCCGACCAATTCCGAGGCATAAACTTTTCCAATCACTCCCGTATTATCGAGAGGAGTGTTTCCCAGAGTCGTGAAGCCCATCGTAAAAATCCCACCGGGCGCGCCATCACCATCGCCGTCCAAAGGTTGTCCCGTGACATCCATCAGGCCCGTGGAATCGAAAGTGACATCAATGCGGGCGCTGGCGGGAAGGTTCTCCTGATAAAACAGCGTGGCTGTTTTGCGATCAGTGGATAGCTCAACGCGGGAGAGCATGCGTCGTCCGCCGAACTCAGCGTGAAACTGAGTTACGGTCAAGAGAGTGTTCGTTTGGAGCGCCTCTGAAAACCGCAAGATGGTCTCGCGCGTGACGGCGACGCCGGTTTCCTCCGGCATTGGTGACGCCGAAGCAATCCCATTCAGAAATATGCCCTGGCGGAGACGAAAAAACTGTGCGCTTTGACTGAGAGATATCTGCACGGAGAATTGATTACCCGATTGCCCCGGCGTGTCGGGCACGCCTGGTACGCTTACCCATTGGGGATTAGTCAGAGTCGCGCTGCGTTCGAGAACAAAACCGGTGGCGGAGGCGGGCCATAGGAGTTCGACCTGATTACCGGATTTAAGAATGGACAGCGCCGGGGAAGAGTTCGTTTGACTGAAGGCGGGGACGCTAATGATGAGGCACGTTAGCAGCCCGCCGAGATACGTTCGGTGGCCCAAACGGGAAAAAGCAAGAGAGGAGTACATTATGTGGGGAAACATAGTGTGAGTGGGGTGGATGGCCTCGCACAGCAAGAACGATTGAACTGATTCTGCTTTTCGACGCCATGGGGAACATTAAAGCGCGACCAAAAGCGAGCCGCAAGAAGTTATAATTGGTGGAATTAGTAGTATGGCGGGATGAATCAACAGTTCATTGGGGGCACATCGGGGGCCGGAATGCCTTTGACGCTCCCGGGTTGTTCTGTAATGTATGCGCCCTATTTGTTTATGGCCAAGTTGACGGTGCGAGATTTGGATTTGCACGCGAAACGCGTTCTGATGCGCGCGGATTATAACGTCCCGATGGAGGAAAAGGACGGGCAAATGGTCATCAACGATTCCACTCGCATTCGGGAAACGCTTCCCACACTCGAATACCTGGTCAAGCAGGGGGCGAAAATCATTCTCATGGCGCATCTGGGGCGGCCAGACGGCAAACGCGAATCTTCCATGTCCCTGCGTCCAGTGGCCGCGAAGCTTTCGGATATGCTGGGCGCGCCGGTCGCTTTTCTGGACGATTGCGTGGGCGAGAAAGTTGAGAAATACATCAACACGATGAAACCCGGCGATATCGTTCTGCTCGAGAACGTCCGATACTACGCGGCAGAGGAAAGCAATGACGCTGGCTTTTCCGAGAAGCTCGCCCGTCTGGCGGATGTTTATGTGAACGACGCATTTGGCGCCGCGCATCGGGCGCACGCTTCGACCACCGGCGTGGCGCAAGTTCTCGCGAAACGAAAGGCGCCGTGCGCCGCTGGTTTCCTGATGGAGCGCGAGTTGACGTTCCTCGGGGATGAACTCGAAAATCCCGCGCGTCCATTCGTGGTGATCCTCGGCGGAGCGAAGGTTTCGGACAAAATCAAAGTCATCGACCGCCTGCTGGAAAAGGCTGATGCCATTCTGATCGGCGGCGCGATGGCCTACACTTTCAAGCTCGCCCTGGGTCAAAGCGTTGGAAAATCTTTGGTTGAGCCCGACCGGGTCGAGGTTGCGAAAAGCGCGCTCGAAAAAGCCAAATCACGCGGGGTTCTCTTTCTTATTCCGACGGACAACGTCGTGGCGACGCCGGTCAAGACGGACAAGTTGAATAAAAAAGGCAAGCCGGTCATTGATCTGCAAAATCCGAACGTCGCTTCGGGCAGTTTTTCTCCGGAAGTCGAAGGTGTTGATATTGGCCCCGAGACGCGCCAGCGCTTCAGCCAGGAAGTGCTCAAGGCCAAAACGATTCTCTGGAACGGCCCGATGGGCCTTTTCGAAGACCCGCGCTTTGCCGAGGGGACAAATGCCGTGGCCAAGGCCGTGGTGGAAGCCACGCAAAAGAACGGCGCGAAGAGCATTATCGGCGGAGGCGACAGTGTGAAGGCGCTGAATAAAGCGAAGCTTGGCGACAAAGTGACTTTCATGAGCACCGGCGGCGGCGCGAGCCTCGAGTTTCTGGAGGGGAATGAATTGCCCGGCGTTGCCGCTCTTTCCGACAAATCTTAATTGGGTATGGATAAAGACCGGAAGCTGATCATCGCTGGGAATTGGAAGATGAACAAGACCGTGGCCGAGGGCCTCGATCTTGTGCAGGGGCTCAAGCGCGAATTGGGCACGATCAAGGAACTTGATATCGTGATCTGTCCGCCGTTCACGTCGTTGAGCGAGATTTCGAAAGTTATTCTCGATTCGAACATCCGGCTCGGCGCGCAAAACATGAGCGAGCACAATTACGGCGCTTACACCGGCGAGATTGCGGCGGGAATGCTGAAAGAGTTTTCCGTTCGCTATGTGATTCTCGGGCATTCCGAGCGCCGGCAGTTTCAAAAGGAATCCGACGAACTGATCGCAAAGAAAGCGCTGGTCGCGCACGCCGCGCAAATCAAGCCGATCGTTTGCGTCGGCGAAACTCTCGACGAGCGCGAGGCTGGCAACACGGAAAAAATTGTCGAACGCCAATTGAAGGGGAGTCTGACGGGTCTCAGCCCGGCGCAAGTGGAAGAAACAATTCTTGCTTACGAGCCTGTTTGGGCGATTGGCACCGGAAAAACCGCGACGCCAGCGCAGGCGCAGGAAGTCCACGGATTCATTCGCAAGAAATTGACCTTCATGTTCAGCGAAACCGTGGCCAAACGCATCCGGATTCAATACGGCGGAAGCGTCAAGCCACAGAATGCCCGCGAACTGATGGGCCAGCCGGATGTGGATGGCGCGCTGGTCGGCGGAGCTTCACTGGAAATCCGCAGCTTTTCTGATATTATAAAAAATTCAATTTGATATATGAGTTTGTTGATCGGCTTTTTGACCTTTGTCCTGGTCGTGACATGCCTTTTCCTGATGCTGCTTATCTTGGTGCAGTTGCCCAAGAAAGAGGCGGGCGCGGGTTTGGCATTTGGCGCGGGAACCGTTGATACGCTCATCGGCGCCGGCTCGGGAAACGCTCTCACCAAGTTAACGAAATACGCCGCCACGACGTTTCTCTGTCTCGCCGTTCTGCTCACGGTTCTCAACGCGCAGCGGCATCAAAGCTCCACCCGCAACCTGCAACAGGAATTACAGAAAAAAGCGTCAGCGGCACCGATCCTTCCAGCGACCAGCAGACAGACGACGCCCTCTCAGCCCGCGGTCCTGCCGCCGGTTCGGACTACGAATAATCCGGCCGCGGCGTCCAATGCCTCAACCGCCGCCGCTCCGCTGACGACGAACGGCGCTGCGGTCCTCACGCCGAACGGCCAACCACAACCGCTACAACTGACTCCTCAAATCACAAATCCCGCGCAACCTGTCCCGGCGCAGGACAATCCGCAACAAACGAAGGCAGCTAATCCAATTGCTCCTGCTCCCGCTCCCGCCGCTCCGGCCGCGCAGCCGAAATAGTTCGCCGCAGGTTCTTACTCTCCGGGCGCACGGTCTTCTTGCGCGGCGGAAGATGCGCGCTCGGGTTTATTCTGGTCTTGGGAACTTTAGTTTGTCCCTTATGCTAAGCCTCTTGCGTCGGCCGGGCTTCTCAGCTCACCATTGGCCATGCATCGTTTTTTCATCGAGCCAGAGCAGAGCAGGGGAGAGCGGATTAATCTTTCAGAACGCGAGTTTCACCATGCCGGCGCCGTCCTCCGTTTAAAGGAAGGAGAGCGGGTCAGCGCTTTGGACGGGGCCGGTTCCGAGCTGCTTTGCGTTGTGGAAAAAATCACAAAACGCGGCATCACTTTGCGCGTCACGCAACGAAATTCAGTTCCTCGTCTGCCGTACGCGTTGACTTTGGTGCAAGCGATTCCAAAAGGAAAAACGATGGAACTCGTCGTGCAGAAGGCGGCGGAACTCGGTGCGGCGCGGGTGGTGCCGATCGTGGCGGAACGCACCGTCACGCATCTTGACGAAGATAATGCAGAAACCAAAGTTCAGAAATGGAACTGGGTTGCCATTGACGCCATAAAGCAATGTGGCAGCGCATGGTTGCCGACAATTCCACCGCCGCGCACTCCGGCGCAATATTTGGCGAGCGCTGAACGTAGCGAATTGAACTTGATCGCCACGTTGCAGCCTGACGCGCAGCATCCGCGCGTTCACCTGCGCGATTTCCAACACGAAAAGAGTCGAAAACCAAAAACCGTTTCGGTGTGGGTTGGACCTGAGGGGGATTTTACGCCAGCGGAGATTAATGCCGTTCGTTCCGCGGGTGCGCTGCCGATTTCTCTCGGTCCATTGATCTTGCGGAGTGAAACGGCGGCGATCTATTGTCTGGCCGTCTTGAGTTATGAGCTGCAAGCAGAGAGCCGCTAACCTCTGACGGACCTATGCACGGGGGAAACCTGTATCACCCGATTAAGGAGTTGCTGGATGCCGGGGGACTAGCGGAGCTCGGACCGAATCGTCGCGCGACCGCGTGGAGTATTGACCGCCTGGATAAATCTCTGACAGTTGCGTTCCAGGATATCCGCCTCACACCCGCGCTGAAGGACTTGCTCCGGACCGGTGTTTATCTTTGGCACGATCATCTCGATGAGGCCCATCGTATCGCGCAGGAGATCGAAACCCCGGAGGGAAGCCTTTGGCATGCCATTATGCATCGCCGCGAACCGGATTACGGGAATTCCAAATATTGGTTTCGCCGGGTGGGCGCGCATCCCTCATTTTTGGCGCTGGCGATTGAAGTCGGCGAATTACTGGAAAAGCGCAACGAGTCGG
>DASYTB010000628.1:0-2044 GCA_036002705.1 Verrucomicrobiia bacterium | reverse complement strand
ACCGCGTGCGACTCCTTGATTCGAGGCCATGGTTCGCGGCTTTTCAGCCAACGGAAAAGCCGATGATGTAGCAATTCTCATTGTGCGGCTTGTGGGGTGGGTCTCCTGACCGTCCGTCGCGAAGCGTCTTTACTTCGCGGGGCTCGGAAGCCCATGAACCGCCAGGCCGGAGCGTCCGCACCACAAAATGTTGCGGTGGGCGCTTTGCCATCGCGCGCATGTGCGAGTAAATTCGGCGAGGGAAAGGAGCTTTATGCTGGTTGGGGCGATGAATAATCCCGCGCGCGATTTATTCGCGGAGGTGCGGTGGATGGGGGAATTTGAACTCGATTTTATTGACCTCACCCTCGAGCCACCTGCTGCTGCGCCGTGGAAGATTGACCCGGAAGCCATTAAGGCGGCGCTGGAGGCGGCGAAACTTGGCGTGGTCGGTCACACCGCATTTTATCTCCCGTTTTCGTGCACGTTTGACTCGGTTCGCAAGGCAGCGGTGGAAGAAACCAAGAGATGCATCGAGCTGTTCGCGAAGATCGGCGCTACCTGGATGAACCTTCATCCCGACCGCCACGCGCCGTTTCATCCGCGCGAGTTCGTCATCGAACAGAACCTGAAAAGCATTCGCGAGCTGCTCCCGATTGCGCGCGATTGCGGTGTCGGGTTGATGATCGAAAACACACCGGGCGATTTTAACAGTCGTGAACAACTCGCCGATTTGTTGGAGCCCGTTCCGGAATTGGGCCTGCACCTGGACATTGGCCACTGCAACCTGCAGGTGCGGAGCAACACTGCCGTCGAAATCATCAATGCTTTTGGAGCCCGTATTCGCCATGTCCATATCCACGATAACAAGGGCGGGTACGCCGACCTGCACCTGCCGCTGGGGACTGGCAATCTGGAGCTGGAGCCCCCGGTGAAGGCGCTTCAGGCCTGGGGTTACGATGGAACGATCACGCTCGAAGTTTTCTCGGAAGATCATGGTTACCTTGCGTACAGCCGTGATGTGCTGAACCGGACCTGGCAGAAGCTCCGTGGGAACCGCTCAATCCGGCCCGTGCCAGTGCCGGTGGCTTAGCGCTCCGAATCTCGCCGCGCCTTTAAGGCCGCGCCATTACCGAGGTTCTCTGTGCCGCGAGACGCACACTTTTCGGGCCAGTTTGTTTTACCATATTCTGACGGCGTTCCTCGACAACCCGAGCAAAGCGTGTGCGCAATCCGGCGTGACGAATACGGTTCGCGTTTGCCAAAAATGAGGGAATGCCTTAACTCTGAAGGTTTACAGAGACAGGATGCGACAGCTATATACCATTGCTGCCAACGCTTTTATGGAGTTGGTGCGCCAGCCGATTTTTCTGTTGGTCATGACCGTCTCCGCTTCGTTCATTATCTTTCTCTCGAGCGTTTATTACTTCGGCTTCGGCGACGACCAGTTTCTGGTTAAGGACAGCACGCTGGCGGTAATGTTTATTTCCGGCTTGTTCACGGCGGCGATCAGCGCCTCAGCCTCGGTGGCTCACGAAATACGCTCTGGAACAGCTCTGGCAGTGCTGGCCAAACCCGTCGGAAAAATCCAATTCCTGCTGGGCAAATATCTTGGTTTGGCCGGTGCGCTGGCCGTGCTTACGTATGTGAATGGACTGAGCGCGATCCTGGCCAGCCGTTTGGCCTTCGATGCTTATGGTTCGCCGGATACAATCGCTTTGCAGATTTTTTACGGCGGCATCGTGCTCGCCTTTTTCATCGGTGGATTGACGAACTACTTCGCGCGCCGTCAATTTGTGCCCGACGCGACGATGTTCCTCGTTGCGCTGGTCACGCTGGCTTTTGTTATTATCAATTTCGTCAATAAAGACGGCGCTTTTCAGGCCTTCGGGGCCGGCACGGACTGGCGGCTCCTTCCCGCCGCGATCTTAATCCTCCTGGGTTTATGGTTGCTGGCGGCGATTGCCCTGGCCTGCTCGACCCGGCTTGACATGCTGCCAACGATGGCGATTTGCACGGCGGTGTTTCTCGTGGGAATCATGTCCGATTACCTTTTTGGCCGCGA
>DASYTB010000627.1:0-7231 GCA_036002705.1 Verrucomicrobiia bacterium | reverse complement strand
GCCGAATTTAATTTGAGCGGCCTACTCCACCCTTTTCCCAAAATTCGTGTGGAACTGTCCACAACCGGATTACGCCTTTATTCCGCTGAACTCGTTGCCACGCAAAAACCCCGGGCAATCCTCGTAGAAATGCAGTCAACCTCCTCGTCCACAGCGCTCCTCTTGCGAAAAATGCAAGAGTCTGGACCGATCCGGTGCTTGCGTTTCCATGAAAAAGGACCATTTTAAATGCTTCCGGATTTGGTTTCTTTGCCCTGTGATGAGCGTTCGATTTTCTGCCATATTGGTCCTGCTTTTTACGATGTTGCTCAACGCGCGCTTCGGCTTTGCCGCGTCCGCTTCCCCGGAGGTCACGTTCAATTCCCATATTCGCCCGATTCTCTCGGATCGCTGCTGGAGTTGCCACGGTCCGGACGAAAAGCAGCGCAAGGCCAAGCTGCGGCTGGATACGGAAGAAGGCACCCTTGCGCAGCGAAAGGGGAAGTTCGTCATCAAACCCGGAGATCCGGACGGAAGCGAACTGTACCGGCGTATTACGAGCACGGATCCGGATGAGAAGATGCCGCCGCCGGATTCGAACCTTACACTGAGCGCGGGCGAGATTGAGATGTTAAAGCGCTGGATCGACCAGGGTGCGCATTGGGAAAAGCATTGGGCGTTCATCCCACCGAAAAAGCAGATCCCGCCCGAGGTCACGCATGCGAGCGTCGTCAGAAACGATATCGACCGCTTCATTATTGCGCGTCTCGAACGCGAAGGCTTGACGCTCGCGCCGGAAGCCCCTCGGGAAAAACTGATTCGCCGCCTTGCCTTCGATCTCACCGGCTTGCCACCAACCATCGAACAAATCGACGCCTTTCTCGCGGATACTTCTGAAAGCGCCTACGAGAAAGTGGTCGATCAATTCCTAAGTTCGAGCGCTTACGGCGAACGCATGAGCACCGATTGGCTGGATGTCGCGCGCTACTCGGACACGCACGGCTACCAGGCAGATCGGTACCGCGCGATGTGGCCCTGGCGTGATTGGGTGATCAAAGCTTTCAACCAGAACATGCCTTACGACCAATTCACAACCTGGCAACTCGCGGGCGACCTCCTTCCTCATCCGACCAAAGAGCAGATTTTGGCGACCGGCTTTAATCGGCATCACATGCAGACGGAGGAAGGCGGCAGCGTCGAGCAAGAGTTTCGCACGGCCTACGTGGTGGATCGCGTCGATACCATGGGCACGGCCTTTCTCGCGCTCACGTTCGAGTGCTCGCGCTGCCACGATCACAAGTTCGACCCGATCAAACAAAAGGAATTTTATTCGATGTTTTCGTTCTTCAACAACATCGACGAGTCCGGCCAAAGCTCTTATTTCACCGATTCGATGCCGGTCCCAACCCTTCTTCTCTCGAGCGACGAACAGGATCGGAAACTCGCCTCGCTTAAAACGGAAATCCTGGAAAAAGAAGCGCAAACGGAACCGTTGCGGAAAAATGCGCGCGGAGCGTTCGAGGCGTGGTTCGCGAATCGTCCAAAGGAACAGGTCTTGAACGGTTTGGTTGCCTCCGTGAGCTTTGAGGAAATCAAAGAAAATAAGGTTGCGAACGACGCCGACACGGGCAAGCCGGCCAGTGCCGTCGAAAATCCGCAGCTCGTCGATGGCGGGCATCGGGGGAAAGGGGCGGCCCTCACCGGCGAAAACGGATTCACGTTGAATGGTCTCGGCGAGTTCTCACGCGCAGATCCGTTTTCCGCCAGCATCTGGATTCGCACTCCGGCCATTCCGAAGCGCGCGGTGATTTTCCATCGCAGCCTCGCCGCGCTGGACGCCGGCAGCCGCGGATACGAAATGGTCATCGAGGACGGGAAGGTCAACCTCGGCCTGCATCACATGTGGCCGGGGAACGCGATGAAGGTCCGAAGCAAGGCGGCCCTGCCCACAAACGAATGGGTTCATCTGGTCATGACCTACGACGGATCGAGCCGCGCCGCCGGTCTGAAGCTCTACTGGAATGGCGAGGCCACGGAAGTCGAAGTCATTCGAGATAATCTCTGGAAAGAGATCGCCTACGAGCGCGGCAGTCCGCAGCTAACGATCGGCTTTCGCTTTCGCGACAACGGCTTCCGCGATGGCCAGGTGGATGAATTCAAGCTGTTCAACCGGACTTTGACTCCTCTTGAAGTCGAGCATTTGCACGGGAGCAACGCCCTGACCGATTCGTTGCTCGCCGAAACCCTCTCAGCTTCGCGCCGCGAAGCCCTCCTCGATTATTACCTCGCCAATTTCAATCCGGTCTATCAAAAGCATCTGCGTGATCTGCACGAGCTTCGCCTCGAGCAGACGCACCTGATCAATCCCATTCCCGAAGTAATGGTCATGCATGAAATGGCCAGGCCGCGCCCCGCCTTTGTCCTTAAGCGCGGTGCTTACGATGCGCCCGCGGACCCGGTCACAATGAATACACCCGCCGCGATTCTTCCTTTCGACGAGAAATACCCGCGCAATCGCCTCGGCCTGGCCGAATGGCTGTTTGCTCCGGAAAATCCTCTCACCGCGCGCGTCATCGCGAATCGGCTCTGGCAGCAGATGTTCGGGCGCGGCGTCGTCGCCACGTCCGATAATTTCGGAAGCCAGGGCGACCAGCCGACCCACCCCGAATTGCTTGATTGGCTGGCGAACGATCTGCGGGATCACGGCTGGAACATGAAACGCGCGCTGAAGCAAATCGCCATGTCCGCCACCTATCGACAGAGTTCCACCGGCAGCTCCGAAGCCCTCGCCAAAGATACTGAGAATAGACTCCTCGCCCATGCTCCCGTCCGGCGTCTCACCGCCGAAATGCTGCGCGATAATGCGCTCGCCGCCAGCGGTCTGCTCGTCGAAAAAATCGGCGGCCCGCCGGTAAAGCCCTATCAACCCGAAGGTCTCTGGGAGGAAAAATCCGGCGCGCACTACGATCGCGACAAAGGCGAGGGCCTGTATCGCCGCAGCCTTTACACGTTCTGGAAGCGCACCTCCCCGCCGCCCGCCGTGATTGCTTTCGATGCCGCCGAGCGAAACGTCTGCATCATGCGCCGCCAAACCACCAGCACCCCGCTGCAATCGCTCGTCCTCCTCAACGATCCGCAAATGACCGAAGCCTCCCGCTGGCTCGCTGAACGCATGTTTACCAGCGCTGGGAGCACCCTGGGCGATCAGCTCACTTATCTCTTCCGGCTCTTGACGAGCCGCCGGCCGAAAACGTCCGAGCTGAATCTTCTTAAAACGATTTACGACGAACAACACGCGATCTTCGCCAAAAATGAGCCGGAAACCTTAAAGCTCCTCATGGTCGGCGATAAGGCAAACAACCCCGCGATTCCCCCGGTCGATCTTGCCGCCGCTTCGGTCGTCGCGAGTGCCCTCTTAAACTTCGACGAGGTCATCTACAGGCGCTGATTATGAATCCCGTTCTTAATCTTAATCCTACTCTTAATCCCGCTCCGCACTTGAACCTTGCCGTGACCCGCCGCGAATTCTTCAACCGCTTCGCCCTCGGTCTTGGCGGCGTGGCTTTAACCGGTCTCCTGCGGAATTCCTTTGCCGCGCCTGCGTCAGCCAATCCCTTCGCCGGCGTGCTTTCCGCTCCCCATCTTGCCCCGCGCGCCAAACGCATTATTTACCTCTTCATGAGCGGCGGCCCCTCCCAGCTTGATCTCTTCGATTACAAGCCGACGCTCAACAAAATGAACGGGCAGGACCTGCCCGAATCGATCCGCATGGGCCAGCGCCTTACCACCATGACCTCCAACCAGGCCCATCTTCCGATGGCAGGTTCGATTTTTAAATTCGAGCGCCACGGCCAATCCGGCGCCTGGATCAGCGAATTGCTGCCGTACACCGCGAAAATGGCCGACGACCTCTGCATCGTGAAATCCCTCAACACCGGCGCGATCAATCACGACCCGGCGATCACCTTTTTCCAGACCGGTTCGCAAATGGCTGGCCGCCCGTCGTTTGGTTCTTGGCTCAGCTACGGCCTCGGCAGTGCGAACGAAAATCTCCCGAGCTTTGTCGTGCTCATCTCGAAAGATCGCATCGATCAACCGCTGTACTCGCGCCTTTGGGGGAATGGCTTTCTCCCCTCGATTCATCAAGGCGTTCAGTTCCGGAGCGGGAAAGAGTCAGTTCTTTACCTGAAGAATCCCGACGGCATCTCGCCCGCGGGCCGCCGCAAAATGCTCGACCGCCTGGCGGAGTTGCACGCCCTGCAATTCGACGACCTTGGCGATCCGGAAATCAACGCGCGCGTGGCTCAATACGAAATGGCCTATCGCATGCAAACCTCCATTCCCGAGGTGATGGATATTTCCAGTGAACCTGCCTCGGTCTTCAGTCTTTATGGTGAAGAAGCCCGCAATCCCGGAACCTTTGCCGCAAATTGCCTGCTCGCCCGCCGCCTGGCGGAACGCAACGTGCGCTTCATTCAGTTATATCACCCTGGATGGGATCATCACGGCGGCCTGCCCAACGGAATACGCCGCCAATGCAAGGACGTTGACCAGGCTGGCTACGCGTTGATCACCGATCTAAAACAACGCGGCCTGCTCGACGATACCCTCGTCGTTTGGGGCGGCGAATTCGGCCGCACCAACTATTCCCAGGGCAAACTCACCGCCACGGATTATGGCCGTGACCATCATCCCCGCTGCTTCAGTGGCTGGGTTGCCGGCGGCGGCTTCAAAGGGGGAACCAGCTACGGCGAAACCGATGAGTTCGGTTACAACGTGGTCGAAAACCCCGTTTCCGTTCACGATCTCCAGGCCACCCTCCTTTACACCCTCGGCATCGATCACGAGAAACTCACCTTCAAATACCAAGGCCGCCGCTACCGCCTCACCGATGTCGAAGGGGCCGTCGTGAAAGAGCTTCTCGGTTAAGCGCCCGTTAAAATAGAGAGAACAAATCGAGGGGTCCGCGCCCGAGCTTCCGGTGAATACTAATGTTCCTTTGTCAGACCGCTCTGCTTGGATCGCCGAAAACACGCACATAGTCGGGAAACAACTGTCCGAAACGGCTGGTGGCAAACCTCTCTGCAAAATCCTCGCCTTTGCTGGAACTCCGATGCTTTTGGTGGATGCGGTCATAATGATGCCCAAGCTCGTGCATGAAAACATGCAGCAGCATGAACGCTCGCGCCTGCGCCTCCGTAAATCGGCACGTGACGCTATCCTCCTGGCGGTCATAAGAAACACCGAGCGTCTCGAAAATCTGGCGGAAGGCAATGTTCGGAATGCGGATTGATTAACGCAAAGCGGCAGAGGACGCAGAGAGATTTAGTCGAGGTCCTTGAAGGTTTTAGTAAACTTCGGGAGCGATAGTTTTGTCGATACTTTGTCATTAAAGACGTTGCTAACGTCGGTAACGTGGAGGTGGCTCATTTGCAACCTCTTGTACCTCAACGAAACTTTTCCAGGAATCCTGAGAAAGCGAAAATGGCGATCCACGTTAATTCCAACGTTCGGCCAAGGTACATTGTTCGAGGCAATTCCGGTTCTCAGCGCTTGCGCGCAACGACTCTTCGACTCCTGTTTGGTTTGCCAAACAACCGGCGCCTTTTTACGATCATCCAACGGTCGAGCAGATTCTCGCCGCGTCATGGCCGATAACAAAGTACAACTGGAGATTTTCGAAGGTCCTCTCGACTTGCTGCTTTATCTCGTCAAAAAGGAGGAAGTCGATATTTACGAGGTCAATCTCACGAAGATCGCGACGCAGTTTATCGAGTATGTCCAGGTGATGAAGGAACTGGACCTGGATATCGCCGGCGAATTCCTCGTCATGGCCGCGACGCTCATGTACATCAAGAGCCGCGAGCTGCTCCCGAAGAATCAGCAGGTCGAAGCGCCCGAGGAGGAGGACGAAGAGGATCCGCGGTGGGAACTGATCCGCCAATTGGTGGAATATAAGAAGTTCAAAGACGCGGCGGCAAGGCTTCAGGAGCGGGAACTGATCCAGGAGCAGATTTACGCGCGCATTCCTGGCCGCCCTGATTTCGCCGCCGAGACACCCAATGTCCGGCCGGAAGTTTCGATCTTCGATTTGATCAACACGGTCAACTCGATCCTCAAGCGCTACGGCCAGCGTGAAGAGACGCGCGATGTTTTTGAAGATAAGTGGACCGTCAGCGAAAAGATTGAATTTGTGGCCGGTTTGCTCCGCGAACGGGCGCGTGTTCGCTTTTCGGAATTATTCGAGACGGCGGCAAGCCGCATGGAAGTGATTGTCACGTTTCTGGCGTTGCTGGAGCTTATCCGCCTTAAGCAGTTGCGCATCGAGCAGCCGGAAGCTTTCGCGGAAATCGAGATCAGCCCCGCTCTGCCAGCGCCGCCACCTATGCCCGGCGCGGCAGGACGAGCGGAAGAAACAACAGAAGTCCATCCCACACCTGCCTGAACATGGAACCGAAATTCGTCATCGAATCCTTGCTCTTTACTTCGCAAAAGCCGCTGAGCATCCGGGAAATCCGCGAGATCCTCACGACCGCCGCCGAAAAAGGCGGTGAGGAAGACGTGAAGGCTTTCAGAAAAGTGCCCGAGGGTGAAATCGAAAACGCGCTCACGGCGCTGGAAAAAGATCACGCGCAGAGCGGGCGCAGTTACTATTTGGCCTGCGTCGCGGGCTCATGGCAGTTCGTCACCCGGCCCGAATACATGCCGTGGTTGCGAACCCTTTTCGGCATCAAGGCCCGCCCGCCGCGTCTATCCCAGCCCGCGCTCGAAACTCTTGCCATTGTCGCCTATCGCCAGCCGATTACCCGCGCGGAGATCGAGCAGATTCGCGGCGTCGCCGTGGACGGAGTCGTGGCCACGCTACTGGAACGCGGCTTGATCGAAAACGCCGGGCGCGCCGAAGTGGTGGGCCGGCCCATGACCTACGCGACGACCAATCTTTTCCTTGAATACTTCGGTCTGCGCAACCTGGATGAGCTTCCATCCGCCGATGAATTGCGCCGCATTCCTGTGGAAAAGCCGGAGAGTCTTCTGACCGTGGAAGGAAATCTCGCCACGGCCACACAACGCCAGGAAAAACCGGGCTCGGCCGGGGAAAGCGAGGGAGGCATTCCTCCCATCGTTCCGGCCGATACTGAAACTGAATCCTCGGCCGTTCCGCAGAATCCGGACGGGGGCTCGACAACCGCTTCCTCCGCGCCTGAAGCCCATCCTGAATCGCCCGCCAACACGCCATGACCATCCAGGAACA
>DASYTB010000626.1:0-25143 GCA_036002705.1 Verrucomicrobiia bacterium | reverse complement strand
AACTCTCACGCGGTTACATTCCCGCTTGGGGGCCGTGAAGGTATCTTCGCGCCAGGCTGAATCCCAATTCCTCTCTTTACGGTATCTTTCCCGGCGTCGGAATCCTTTTCGGCTTGTCCCACCACTGCGTTGTTCGCACTTCGAGGTCACCGTTGGGCTTTCTTACCACAAATTGAGTGGACAAGCCAAGCCTCTCGGCGAGCGGAAAACCGTTGGCCGCGCCCATGACGTTCAACGCCGCGCCCCAGGCGTCAGCGTGCGCGCAATCGGACGCGCGCACGCTCACGGAAACGGTGTCATGCGTGATCGGGCGAGCGGTCCGCGGATCGATCAGATGCGAGTATTCGCGGCCCTGGTATTTGAAATTCTGGCGGTAGGTGCCGGAAGTGCCGATGGATTCATTGGTCAATGTGCAGGCGCGGCTGGGATGTTCGATGCCAATGGTCCAGACGCCGCTGGCGCGAAGTTCTCCACCGGCTTCAATCAGGAAATTCGTGTGGCCGCCGCGCAGGAGTTTCTCGGCGACCTGATCTATGGCCCAGCCGGCGGCGATCGCGGAAAGATCGATTTCAAGCGCGGGATGCCGCTTCCGCAACTGGCCGTCGAGAATTTCGAGCTTCGGCCAGCCGACCGCCGGGCGGATGGCCTTGAGTTCTGCGTCGCTTGGTGGGCTATCTCGCCGAGGAGCCGGTCCAAAACCCCAAAGTTTCACCACGGGTCCGACCGTGATGTCGAAAGCGCCGTCGGTGAGACGGCTGATCTCGGCGGACCAGCGGGCTAACGTCACCACCGGCCAGGGCACGCTGACCGGCTCAGTTGATTGCGTGCGGTTGAAGAGGCTCAGGTCGGTATTGGAACGCCAATGCGACGTCATCTGCTCCGCCCATTCGAACCGCTCAGCAATGGTGCGTTGCACGCCCGCCGGATCGGCGATTTCGTCCCGAATTTTCACGGTCCACGACGAGCCCATCGCCTGGCCACGCAAAGTTGTGCTGGGCTGTTCCGGTTCCAGTTGTTGGGGGACGACTCGAGTCCCCCAGACTGTCAACGCCGTGGCGCCCGCCACCGCCATGGCCATCCAGTCGCGGGCGCTCCAGCGATCGGCCAATCCCGGCGAGCGAACGAAATTCAACAAAGCGCCGGTCGGGCATCCGTAGCGGCAGTAAGCTTGTGGAATGAACATCGAAGCGATCAGGCCAACGGCTGCAATTGTGACGCTGATCCAGCCCGCCGCGCGCCAGGACCACGCATCGAACGCTTCAAGATTAACCAGGGAGATCGGCCATCCAAGCACCAGGGCGGCAAGAGCGAAAGCCAGCAATACGATCGGGAGGTGATCCAAATATCTCACTATCCCCGCTCCGGACTTCACTACGGCCACGCGCCTGCCAAATCGCCGTCCGACCGCTCCCAGCCATTGCTGCGCTGCTCCATGCGGACAGATTTGATGACAATAGACCTGCCGTCGCGTCAGCAACGGCAGCAAAAAGGCCGCCCCCGCGATCAGCACGAGTCCGGGCGCGGCTTTTAAGGCCGGACCATTACTGGCCCACCCGCCAAGCAGGCTCAGCGAAAGCAAATCGCCGCTCGTGAAGCCAACGTAGCCGATAAGGACTGTCTGCCAGGCGATCCGCGCCCAGCGCCTGCCGCGGAAACGCGTAAAGGCCATCAGGCAAGCTCCCGCGACGATCGCGGCCGCGCCCCAATCCCGCGCTTCCGGTCTCCATTTCGGCCGGGACGGCGGCGCGTCTGTATCCCCCGCGAAGCGTTTCTGAATACCTTGCGCGACCGCTCGCGCGGTAAGCGTCGCGCCGCTCAGCCCCTCAATCCTTTCGCGCCGGTAATCGTGGCTGGCAAGAGAATCGATTTTCTGGCCGACAAACATGCGCGAGAATTCCTGATCGCTCCGTACCTGATTGACGTACGATTCGGTGTCGTAGCTTTTGCGCAGCCGCACACCGGTGATCGTCTGCGCATCCGGCGCGAGGGCGACGAGTGCTTCGGTCGGGCCGCGATAGCCTGAAATGTTATCCGCTTCCGGAGAAGTGCGTCCCAAAAAGCCGAGCGTTCCGCGATTTGAATCCAAAACGCGCCAGCGCCGGCCTTCGCTCGCCATCGAGACAGCGTTGGTGAACAGCTCTTTCGCCTCTTCAAGTGTGACCGGCTCCGGAAAGCGGAGCGAAGCGGCCGCTCCGACCAGCCGCTTTTGCAGGCTTTCCGCGATGGCGTAGCTCGTGAGGGTCGCTCCGCTCACCGCTGCGATAAGCGGCGGCTTTTCTCCGGGTTTCCAGCCGATAAAGGAGCGGAGGAATTCCGGGTCGCGCATCACCATCTGCACGTGCTTCTTTGTATCGCCTGAACCGAGCAATTCCACGCCCGCGACAACCCCGTCCGTTCCGAGCGCAATCAGCAGATTATCCGGCCCCGAATATCCGATGATGTCGTCCGTCTCCGGCGATGTCATGAGAAGCACGCCGAGGGTGTTGTCGCGCGAATCGCTCACATAATGCAGACCGCGAGCCGGGTCCCGCAGGCGCACGCGATAAGCCGCGGGAAAGAATTTCTTCGCCTTCGCCAGCGAAATCGTCGTTCGATGATGCGCCGCCAGCCAGCGCGCCTGCGAATGAATGAGCAGAACAATGCCGATCAATATGCCTGCCCGCCAAAGTCGGAGCAGCCACAAACGCAAATCCCGCACCACCGCGGAGCGTGATGAAATCGGCACGCATGTTTTTGCCACGTTCCGTGAGAACCAGCAACTTGCAGGTAAGCGGAGGTTATAAACAATTACCTTGCAACCTTACGTGTTGGTCCGTCTTTTGGATAAAAACCGGTGGTCTCTGGCGCTTAAGTTCTCATGTCAGCCTGGGAAATTCCCCGTGTGACTACTGCTACCATTGATGAATGTAAGCTCGTCCGTCTTCCAACCGCGAAACCCCGGCACGTCTTATTGTCGAACGGAACCTGGACGACTTTCGTATTCTGCAGTCGAAAATTGTGAAGGTCGTTCCAGAGGATCACCAGGCGAAAGTGCGCTTCAAAAGACGCGGTCGTACACTGTCATGATCACCGATCGTCGAACGATTACATCCGAGGATGTGAAGCGAGCTCTCGAGGAGTTTCCTTGAAAATGGGTCGAAGCGAAAAGTCGGCGGGCACTTCACCGGCTTATTATTACTTGCTCGAACGTCAATGTGCTTATCACCGCCATAACCCGAATCACGCGTTGCATGCGCAGGCCTTCGAATGGATGTCGGGCAGGCGAATTGTGCTGTGCCCGATCCCGCAACTGGGCTATTTGAAGTGATTCAGTAAAGGGGAGCGATCGGTGCGGAACGGGGTTGCTTCACGGCATCAGGAGCGAGCGAACTTGTCCGCCCCGCAAAATCAGGTGTCCGCCCCCTTGCAAAATTGTGGCAGGCCGACACACTTCTCGGCAGGGAGAAATGGACGTGCGAACTGGAGGAGACAGGAAGCTGCCCATCGGCGCCGAGGTGCGGCGGGACGGCGGGGTTCATTTTCGGGTGTGGGCGCCCGAATCAAAATCGTGCGCGATTGAACTCTATACAAATGGCAAGGCGGACGGCGCAATTCCTCTCGTGGCCGAACCGAATGGTTACTATTCAGGGCCGATAGAGGGAGCGGCGCCTGGATCGCTTTATAAGGTCCGGCTTGAGCGCGGCTCTTTTCCAGACGCCGCTTCTCGTTTTCAACCGGAAGGGCCGCATGGGCCCTCGCAAGTGGTCGATCCGAATGCGTTTGCCTGGACCGACCACGACTGGAAGGGGCTTCCCGTGCGCGATCTCGTCATTTACGAGATGCACATCGGCACCTTCACGCGAGAGGGAACATTTCGCGCGGCAACTGAACAACTGCCGGAGCTCAAGCGGCTCGGCATCACGATGCTCGAAGTCATGCCACTGGCGGATTTTTCCGGCAAATTCGGCTGGGGCTACGACGGCGTGGATCTGTTCGCGCCGACTCGCCTCTATGGAAATTCCGACGACGTTCGTGCTTTTGTGAATCGAGCGCACGAGCTCGGCTTGATGGTGATTCTCGATGTGGTTTACAACCACGTCGGGCCGGACGGAAATTATCTGAAGGAGTTCTCCAAAGACTACTTCAGCACGAAGTATTCCTGCGAATGGGGCGAAGCGCTCAATTTTGACGGCGAAAACTCCGGGCCGGTGCGCGAATTCTTCATTTCGAATGCCCGTTACTGGATCGACGAATTTCATTTCGATGGCCTTCGTCTGGATGCGACGCAACAAATATTCGACGCGTCGGAGAAGTATATTCTCGCCGAGATTTCGGCGGCAGCTCGGGCCGCGGGCAGCGGCCGCTCCATCTATATCGTGGGTGAAAACGAGCCCCAACACACAAAGCTGGTTCGCGCCGTCGAGTCAGGCGGCTCCGGGCTGGACGCATTATGGAACGATGATTATCACCATAGCGCCATCGTCGCTGCCACGGGCAATACGGAGGCGTATTATACGGATTATCACGGCGCGGCCCAGGAGTTCATTTCCGCTTTCAAATACGGATATCTCTTTCAGGGCCAATGGTACAAGTGGCAAAAAAAACGCCGCGGCACGCCAACTTTCGATCTTTCCGCGAAGAATTTCGTCGTTTTTCTCCAAAACCACGATCAAGTCGCTAATTCGTTGCGCGGTGCGCGGCTTCATCAGATCACTGGCCCCGGCAAACTGAAAGCGCTCACCGCGATGACCCTGCTTGGACCCTCGACTCCGATGCTTTTTCAGGGCGAGGAGTTTGCCGCCTCGACTCCATTTCTTTTTTTCGCGGATCATCATCCCGAGTTGCGCAAGCTCGTGCGCAAGGGCCGCGGAGAATTCCTGCGCCAGTTTCGCAGCATCGCCTGCGACGAATGCCAGAGCCTTCTCGTTGATCCCGGGGACGAGCAGGTCTTCCTCCGCTGCAAGTTGGATTTCCAGGAGCGCGAACGAAACGCGCCCATTTACAAGCTGCACCACGATTTGCTCCAACTCCGCCGCCAAGACCAGACGATCAGCGATCCTGAGTTTGTCGATGGCGCCGTTCTCAGGAGCGACGCTTTCGTTCTCCGGTACTTCTCGACCGTGGGGGACGACAGGCTCCTGCTGATCAATTTAGGTCCGGGGCTTTATTTGAATCCCGCTCCCGAACCACTGCTCGCGCCTCTTGAGGATCATGGCTGGCGGACGCTCTGGTCCAGCGAGTCGCCGGATTATGGAGGCTGCGGCACGCCTCCACTCGAAACACAAGCCAACTGGATCATACCCGGGCAGGCCGCCATCCTGATGGAACCCGATGAAAACAATGAGCTCCCAACCGCCAGACTTAGTCAGGAAGATTGATCTCACAATCGCGGAACCGGCCAAGCTGCCGGAATATCTCCAGCGCCAATGGCTCATCACGAATGGCCTTGGAGGCTACGCGTCCGGCACGATCTCGGGCGCGATCACATGGCGCTATCACGGCCTGCTGATCGCGGCTTTGCCCGCGCCGCTCGGTCGCACCCTCATGCTCAATCATCTGGCCGAATCGGTCCGACTTCCGGATCGCCGGTTGATCCAGTTCGGTGGCGTGGAACGAAGCGATCCAACGGAAAGTGAAGGGCCGAATTATCTGAAGGAGTTCCGGCTCGAGAATCAATTGCCGTTTTGGCGCTACGATATTGATGGCGTGATCCTGCAAAAGCGCCTGCTCATGCTCTACCTGCAAAACACAGTTCACATCACCTATGAACTGCTCTCCGGGCCGGAGGGAATTCAATTGGAACTGCGGCCCTCGGTTCATTTTCGGCCCTTCGAAGGCAATGTCGGTGCGGCATTCAATTCTCCCTACGAAATTCGCAACCGCGGCCAGCAGTTTGAAATTGACTCCCATGAAGTCTACCCCCCCCTCCGCCTGATGATGGATGATCATGGCTCTCACTTCACGAGCGATGGCGGTTCATCTCGCGATATTTTCTACGAACTCGACGCACAACGCGGCTACGAATCCCGCGGCGTCCTCTGGAGTCCAGGTTATTTTTCCGTGCCGCTGAAGGCCGGTTCGCCCGTCACCTTCATGGCTTCGACGGAAAACTGGCACACCATGGCCGCGCTCGATCCCGATGCGGCCGCCAGCACGGAACTTGAACGGCGTAAACGCCTCCTGCGCATCGCTCACCCGGAAGTGCAGCAGGGGGCTGCCGCCGAATTGGTTCTCGCCGCTGATCAATTCATTATGGTGCCGGCGGGACGCATCAAGGATGCCGCGCGAGCCCGCGCCAGTGGTGACCAACTCCGGAGCGTCATCGCCGGTTACCATTGGTTCACCGATTGGGGCCGGGATACGATGATCAGCCTTGAAGGCCTAACGCTTACGACCTGCCGTTCGCATGAAGCCGCCTGGATCCTGAGAACCTTTGCTCACTACGTGAAGGACGGGCTCATTCCCAATATGTTTCCTGAAGGCCAGAACGAAGGACTCTATCACACGGCCGACGCCACGCTCTGGTTTTTCCATGCGCTGCAAAGGTATGTCCAGGTGACGGGCGATCGCGAGACCTTGATCGGACTTTTGCCCGTTCTTCGCGACATTGTTGATCATCACCTGAGCGGCACAAAATTCGGCATTGGCGTCGATCCAAAAGACGGACTCCTCCGTGAAGGCCAGGAAGGCTACCAACTCACCTGGATGGATGCGAAGGTCGGAGACTGGGTGGTGACGCCGCGCCGCGGCAAACCCGTTGAGATCAACGCGCTTTGGTACAACGCGCTCTGCATCCTCGAGCAATGGCTGCGCGAGGAAAATGAAACGTCCGAGGCGGATGTGGTTCGAGATCACGCACGGCGCGCCCGCCAATCGTTCAATGAACGCTTTTGGAATCCGGCTCTCAACTGCCTCTTCGATGTCATCGACGGCGAGCAAGGCAACGATGCCGCGATCCGCCCAAACCAGATTTTCTCGATATCGCTCCCTCATCCCATCCTGGATGAGCAACGCTGGCCCGCCGTGTTCAAAATTGTCGAAGAGAAACTTTTGACGCCGCTCGGGCTCCGCTCGCTCAGCCGCGAGCATCCGGACTACAAGGTAAAATATTTTGGCGATCTCCGCTCCCGTGACGCCGCTTATCATCAAGGCACCGTCTGGGCCTGGCTGATCGGCCCGTTTATCGATGCCTGGCTCAAGTTGCATCCGGAGAATCCCGGCGATGCCCGGAAATTCCTTGAAGGCTTTATTCCTCATTTGAGCGAGGGCTGCATCGGGTCCATCAGCGAGGTGTTCGACGCCGAAGCGCCCTACACTCAACGCGGCTGCATCGCCCAGGCCTGGAGCGTCGCGGAAGTTCTCCGCGGCTTCGCGCTGACCGCCGAACGATAGGCTTGTAGCGGCGCCTCGTAAGAGCGCCGCGGACTCTAAAAATGCGGCGTTCTCACGAGGCGCCGCTACAACTAAATTTAGTTTTTTACCTCCACTTTCACTTCAGCCTTTTTGTCATCGGTTAATTTGTCTTTCGCTTCTCCAGCTTTCTCTTTGATGGTCTCTCCGGCTTTTTCGAGTTTGGCTTGCGCCTCCTTCGCGCCTTTTTTGATGTTGTTCTCCGCGCTGCTGAGCGTGTTTTGGAGTGAATCTTTTTCGCTGCTCACATCAATCTTGACCGAACCCGAGGCGGAATCCTTTTGGCTGCAACCCGCCAAAACGCCCACCGCCATTGCCAAAATAACCAGTAGTTTTCCCATACGGGCTCAGCTTACTTGGCGTATTGACGGGCGTTATCGAGAAAAGTTCTGGTTGGAGACTACGCAATTGTTTCGGATGCGAGATCAGAAAAGGCCGGAAGGCGCGCTCTCTTCACCGCACCGTCGGCCTGCGCCGGATTGATCGACGGCTTATCGAACCGGTTCGATATGAATGAGCACGTCGCGCACTTCCGGAACGTCGCGCCGAACCGTGTCTTTAACCTGGTGAGCCACCGCGTGAGCGTCCTGCACCGTCATCTTTGGATCGACTTCAATGTGCATGTCCACCTGGTACTCGTTGCCCATTTTTCGCATGAGGCATTTTTCCACGCGCGCGACTTGCGGATGCTTTTCGGCAATCGCGCGGATCTTCTCCGCGAACCGCGGGTCCGGCGCGATGTCCATCAACTCGTTCATCGATGGCTGCAGAATATTCCAACCGTTTCGAGCGATCACCAGACCCGCGAGAATGGCCGCGTAATCGTCCGCCGCCGCGTAACGCCCTCCGCCCACGATCGCAAGGCTGATTCCCACGAAAGCGAAGAGCGACGTAATCGCGTCGCTTCGATGATGCCAGGCATCCGCCCGAATGACGGAGCTCTGAAGGTCGGCGCCCTCTTGGTGGACATGCCGAAACATCAATTCCTTGATGATCACAACGATGACGAGGACCGCAAGGGTGTATGGAGCAGGCGTGGTATGTGGGCGAACCATATTCTCGGCCGCGCCAACCACAATCCACAACGCCGCGAAAATCAAAATGGTCGAGACGACGGCCGCCGCGAGCGGCTCCGCCTTTCCATGGCCATACGGATGTTCGGCGTCGGGTGGCTCGGCCGCAAGAGTCACTCCGCGCCAAACGATCAGTGAACTGATCAGATCGGCGGAAGATTCCACTCCATCTGCCACCAACGCATGGGAGTGGCCAATCACCCCGGCAGCGATCTTCACCGCCGCAAGTCCGGCGTTGACGAGCAAGCCGAGGAAGGTGACCCGCAGACTGCGTTCGAGGCGCCGCTTGGCCATAAGCCTACCGGAATGACCAAACGCCAAATACCAAATACCAGCGAAACCCCAAAACCAAATTACCCGGCAACCGGGCAGCACCTTTGGAGTTTAGAGCTCCCCTGGTATTTGGTTTTTGGTATTTGGTCATTTAGAGCAGGTGACAAAACATCGCGTCACGGAGCTTCGGCTCGAACCATGTGCTCTTGGGCGGCATAATGCCCCCGGCGTCGGCGATGGTCATGAGATCAAGAATGCTCGTTGGGAACATGGAAAAGGCACCGGCGTACTCGCCGGAGTTCACCAGTTTTTCAAGCTCGGAGGTCCCGCGGATTCCTCCGACGAAATTGATTTCCTTGCTCGTGCGCGGATCGTCGATGCCGAAGATCGGCTGGAGGACATATTTCTGCAGCAGCGTGACATCGAGCTTCTCGATCGGGTCAGTAGTCGCCGCGAAATGCGGACGGAAATTCAAGCTGTGCCACTCGCTTGAAAGGTAAAGGCCAAGCTCGTGCTTGCGAGCCGGTTGGGCGCTCCCCGGCGTTTTGATGATGAAAATGGAATCAAGCTTTTGCAGCAGGCCGGCGGGCGTATTTCCATTCAAATGCTTCAATACGCGGTTATACGGCAGGATCTGCATTTGATCGTGGGGAAAAATGACCGTCAGAAAAGAACCGCTCTCGCCCGCGCCATTTCGAGTTTTGTAAACACGCCCGGCCGCGGCGCTGCGGTGATGCCCGTCCGCGATATAGAGATTCGGAATCGTGGCGAAACGGTCGCGAATGAACTGAATGCGGGAGGGATCCGTGATGACCCAGGCAGTGTGCCGCACCCCATCCGCCGCGTTGAAGTCGATTTCCGGCAGGTTTTCCGCCAGGCCTTCCAGTTGCTTATCCAGTTCGGCATCGGCCTTGTAGGTGAGGAAAACCGGACCGGTCTGCGAACTTAAAGTCTCGATGTGGCGGACGCGGTCGTCCTCCTTATCCGGACGGGTCAGCTCGTGCTTCTTAATTGTCCCGTCCAAATACTCCTCGCAGCTTGCGACGGCCACCAATCCCAGTTGCGTATGCTTTCCCATCGTCTGCCGGTAAAGATAGAAAGACGGGTGGGAATCCTGGATCAGCGCGCCATCGGAGATGAGCCGTTGAAAATTCTCTTTGCCCTTCGCGTACACGGACGGCGAATAAAGATCGGTCTTCGGCGGCAGATCAATCTCCGGTTTGCTCACGTGCAAAAAACTCAGCGGATTATCTTTTGCGATTTTCCGTGCTTCCTCCGATGACATCACGTCATAAGGCAGCTCGCAGATTTTTGCGGCAAGCTCCGGGTTTGGTCGCAGAGCGCGAAATGGTTTCACCGTCGCCATAAAATGTGCCCGAAATATGAAGGAGCCCGGCTTTGTGTCGAGTGTTGGTTTTTGGAAAGCAATGCTCTTTGGCAGTTCGCGGCGAAAAAGGAGGGGAATGAGGAACAAGGGAGAAGTGTCGTCTTGATCGGTCGCCCGCAGCCCAAAATAAAGTCGCGAGCGGCACCACTCAAATCCAAAAAAATGCTCGCCGAATAAAATGTGGGAGCACGAACCATCTTTCGAAAGCAACGCTCCTTTTCGCCTTGCTAGCCAATGCCGCAACCGGACTGTATCAATCCTTCCGCGTGTCGAATCAACAAACACTTAGGCAGCACGTCAGTTACTCGGGCATCGGCTTGCACAGCGGGAACCGGGTGAACATGACGTTTTTGCCCGCGCCCGGAAATTCGGGAATTCGCTTCCGCCGAATCGATTTGGACGGGAAGCCGGAGATCGAAGCGCGCATTGAGAATGTGTCGGAAACGACCCGTTCCACCACTCTGGCGAAGGGAAATATCAAGGTCCAAACGGTGGAACATGTCCTCTCGGCCTTTGCCGGGCTGGGAATCGACAATGCGATTATTGAACTGGATTCGAACGAGCCGCCGATTGCCGATGGGAGCGCGCGCGAATATTGCCGAATGATCCAAACGGCGGGCCTCGACGCACTTCCGGAGAAGCGGGAGATCGTTCCGATCAAAGTGCCGATTGAAGTGCAGCAGGGAGAAACGTCGCTCGCGATCTTTCCTCATGAGACTCTGAAGATCAGTTGCACAAGCGCGGACAAGGATGGCCGTTTTACCCAATACTTCAGCCTGGATGTCTCGCCGGAAAGTTGGGAGAAGGAATTGGCCGCCGCGCGAACTTTTTGCTTTTACGAGGAAATCGAGTTCCTGATCAAAAGCGGGCTGATCCGCGGTGGCAGCCTGGAAAACGCGGTGGTCATTCGCGAGGACGCGGTCCTGACGAACGAACCGCTCCGTTACGGCGAGGAATTCGTCCGGCACAAAATTCTCGATATCATTGGTGATCTCTCGCTGGTGGGAAAACCAGTGGCCGGACATGTGGTGGCGATCAAACCGAGCCACGCCGCGAATTGTGAATTGGCCCGGGAGATCTTTGCCCAAATGCGCCGTCCAGCCGTCCCGAAGACTTTTGCTCTTCCCCCCATTGAGGAGAGCAGCGCAAAAGGCGTGGCCGGCAACGGACGCAGCGCGTCGGCAATGGAGACAGAGGAAATCATGCGCCTGCTGCCGCACCGGTATCCGTTCCTCATGGTCGATCGGGTCATAAAGATCGAGGGCAACAAAATCTCCGCCCTGAAGAATGTGTCGATGAACGAGCTCTATTTTCAGGGGCATTTTCCGGGCCACCCGATCATGCCCGGAGTTTTGCAACTCGAAGGGATCGCCCAGGTGGCGGGCATTCTCATGCTGCAACAAGCGGAGAATCACGGAAAGCTCGCTTACTTTATGTCCGCGGAGAGCGTGAAGTGGCGCAACCCAGTGCGTCCAGGCGACACCCTGGTGATCGATGTGGAGTTGACGAAAGCGCGCGGCAAAATCGGCAAAGCCAAAGGGGTCTGCTCCGTCAATGGAACCGTCGTGAGTGAGGCGGAAGTGACTTTCATGCTAATGGAAAGCTAGGCCATGATTCATCCCACGGCGGTAATTCATCCGAAGGCGCGGATCGGCGCGGGCTGCACCATCGGGCCGTTTTGCCTCGTTGGCGAGAATGTTACGCTCGGCGACGAATGCGTTTTGCATTCTCACGTGGTGATCGACGGGCACACCCAGCTTGGCCGGAGGAACGAAATTTTTCCTTTTGCGAGCATCGGCCTCAAAACACAGGACCTGAAGTGGAAAGGCGGCCTCACCCGGACAGAGATCGGAGATGAGAACACTTTTCGCGAATACGTGACCGTCAATAGCGCGACATGCGACGGGGAACGGACCGTCATTGGGTCGCATAATCACATTCTCGCCTATTCTCATATCGCGCATAACGTGACGCTGGGGAATCATATCATCATGTCCAACGTGGCCACCCTCGCGGGGCACGTTTCGGTCGGAGATCATGCGGTGGTCGGTGGCCTCGCGGCAATCCACCAGTTCTGCCGGATTGGGAAAATGTCGATTATCGGCGGCTGCTCGAAGGTCGTGCAGGATGTCCCGCCCTACATGCTGGCGGACGGCAACCCGGCCGAGACGCGCACGATCAACAAGGTTGGCCTGGAACGAAATGGCATCGCCGCGGAGACGCAAAACGCGCTGCGAAACGCCTATAAAATTCTTTTTCGCGAGGGCCTGACCATTCCGAATGCGCTAAGTAAGATTGAAAGCGACCTCGGATCAGCGCCTGAAATCCAACACCTGATCGAATTTGTCCGCGGAAGCTCACGTGGCATCAGCAAATAGCCGATAGATTGTACCAGCGATTTTGCGAATTGAACAGGTTGCGCTTGACGTTACATTGGAATCAAGTGAGTGGGTCGGATCAAACGGTGATTGTGATGTTGACAGTTCTGCTGATCACCACCGCAGTCATCCTGGGGACTTTTGCCTTCGGGCTCGCCGGAGTCTGGAAAAAACGAACGCAACGGAAGCGGGCGAATTTCGAACCGGACCTCCCCGAAAGCGCGGTGCCATTCCTTTTCGACCGGCCGAGCCGTTGGATGGCGGTAAAATGCGCGAACATCCAAAAAGTTCAGGCGGCGCTCGGCTTAAATAATCCGCGACTCTGTCCGTTGAGCGAAGGATTTTCGAAATTGCACGAACGAAAGCTTTTTCTTTCCCCGCCGATCAAAGGCTGGATTCTAATTGTGGGCAACTCACTGCCGGATGCGTCCGAGGATGTGGACAAGGTGTTCCGGTTTTTGATGCGAATCGCCAACGAACTCGGTTCGATTCAATATTTCAGCGCGAATCGGGTTGTGAATCACCACGCGTGGGTCCGTATCGAAAACAACCGTGTTTACCGCGCTTATGCGTGGGCTGGCGAGACGCTTTGGAACCAGGGCGACCGGACGGCGGCCGAGCGCGAACTGGAAATGCGTTGCTATAACTACGGCGACGCGCCCATCCCTTTCCCTTTTACCGCCCGCGATTCAAACGTCGCGAACACCGACAAGGTGATGCAATTGGCGGCTCGCTGGAGCGTGGATCCAATCGCCGTAAACAATCAAAATCTGAAAGCCGCGTTTGGAATTGCCGGCGATCTAAGCCGCGCTTAGTCCGCCATAAAATGTAGCAGACTTCCAGTCCGCTATAGAGGTTCCAACGTGCGTGCGCCAAGAGAAACGGAGCGCTGCCGATTCGAGACATTGGAAATCGCGACACAGCACCTCTTAAAGCTGCCCTCTCTCGCTTTGCCAATCTCTCAATACGGCCCCGGATTCCGTTTTCCCGTGAGATCGTAAGTTGTCCGGGCTTTCACCCAGCTCAAGTCGGGGCTTTTCGGGGCGGGAATATTATGGCGAACGTTTTTCGCGAAATGAAGATTTACCCAGCGATGACTCTCGACGTGCGCATCCGCGAATGAAATGACTCCCAAGCCTTTGTGCAGATTGGACGGCGCATGGAACCACTGCTCCTCTCCCATCAAAACGCGAAAATGCGGCATGCAGAGCGTATCGGGATAAACATCCATGGTTAAGAAAGTCGCGGAAGGATTTACAAAATCCGTGCTTTTCCGGAAAACGGCCCAACCCGTCTCGTCGAGGTTTTGTGCCGATTTAACCGGTGCGATGTAGGAATTCATCGAATAACTGCGGGCGTGCGGCGTTTTTTTGGGCCCTTCCACGGCTTTGTCTTCCGGGCATTTGTAAATGGCTTTGCTCTGAACGTATTTCGCGAAAAGACTCACCCGCGGATCGATCAGCGCGGTATCATTGGTCAGAGCCGAGAGGTTGCCATGGTCCGCGCCATAAACCCATAAAATATCCGCCGGCGTGGCCCCGCCGTTGACACCATTTTGCACAAGAGCTTGACTAAAAACATCCTGGTAAAGCGCCGTTGTGATCGCAATTTGCCGTTGATTATTCCGGCAGGTGATCATCCGGGCCTTGGATTTTGCCGCCGCGAGCGCGGGCAACAGCAGCGAGGCGAGAATGGCAATGATCGCGATGACTACCAGAAGCTCAATGAGGGTGAAAGCGCCTCGTGCAGAACGGCGAGTCATAAGGATTAGCCACGACTCTACCGAAAACCGTCAGGTTAGCAACATCCTTAGGCGACCGGCTGGCGCAACCGTGTATTCGCCTGATCCAAGCGCGTTATGAAAGGTTGATGTTTGGATGAATTCCAGTCTCGCCCGCTTTGCGGCAGCAGGGCGAAAAGAGGATTCCGAAAGCTGTGGCCGCACTCTGCGGCGGTGGCGCGCAATCACAGGTCTTCCGGTTTTAACTTGGACCTGAACCTTTCCGGATTTGCTGGCACTCTCTTTTTCGGCGAGCCAAGATGAGGGCGTGCTTGCCAAGCTTTCAAAGTTGTCGTGGTACTGGCATCGACTCCGGGCGATGAGCCCGAGCGAGATCACGTTGCGGCTTCAAAAGAAGGCACATCAAATCGCCGATGCCCGATACCACCCACGGCACGATCTGGCTCTCGATCCGATTGATTGCTTTCCGCTGCGCCCGAAACGGGAAGATGCGCCGGGCGAGTTGCTCGTTTTGCTCGAGCGGAATGTTGATGAAATTCTGCGCAGCCAATGGAAAGCCTTCGGTCATCTGCCGATGACCCTGAGCGACCCGCCCGCCTGGCAATATGACAATCTGGCCGAAGTCACTCGGAAAAGCTCAAAGCCGTTTTTTAAACTGGATCACCGCGCTCAACCCAATGGCGCCGACATCAAAGTCATCTGGGAACCTAACCGTTGGTATCAACTCGTCCGCCTCGCCATGGCCGCCTGGCTGCTCGATCACGGTCGGGCCCAGGAAAAATGCATCGAATGGTTGCACCATTGGGCGCGCGACAATCCGCCCTTCACCGGTCTGAACTGGACTAGCGGCCTCGAAACCGGCATTCGCCTGGTCCAATATACCTGGATTGATTCCTTTCTCTGCGCGGCCGGTGTTCCCCATAAGACTCTCGACGAACTTCGCGGCCAGATTCTCACTCCGCACCTCTGGTACACCTGGCGCTATAAATCGTTCGGCTCGTCCGCGAATAATCATCTCATTGGCGAACTGGCTGGAATTATTCTCGCCCTGGTGCGCTGGCCCGAGCTTTCGAAAATCAGCAGCCCGCTGAAGAACGTCGCCGCCATTTGGGAGCGCGAAGTTCTCGCCCAGTTCGCGGAGGACGGCGGCAATAACGAGCAAGCGCTCGGCTATCATCTCTTCTCCTGGGAATTTTGCTGGCAAACCCAGCGAGCGCTGCAAAGCGCCGGCTACGAAGTGTCCAAATCCGTCGGCGAGCGAATCATCCGCGCCGGCGAATTCTATTGCCAAATCAAACCTGAAGACGACGTCTGGGATTTCGGCGATAGCGACAACGCCTTCGTCACCCCGCTTTTCGACCAGGAAACAAACGCCGCGCGCGAATGGTGGCGCTGGTTCAACGACTCCGATTCGAGCCCCGCCTTGAAATTTTGGTGGGGTGATTTCTGTCCCGAAGGGACGACTGAATCGCGTGGTTCAGCCGTCCCTTCCGGACTACAAGTCTCGTCGCACTCAAAACCCGGCGTGGAAACGCCGGACTATTCCCGGTTGTCCCTTCGGGACAAGGATGCGAGGCGGCGCACACTCGGCTCCTCTCTCCCTGCGGGTTGGGTGGTTTTCCCCGACTCAGGTTATGCCATCTTCCACAGCGAAGATTGGTTCGCCCGTTTCGACTTCTCCGCTCTCGGTTATCTCAGCATGGCCCCTCATGGCCATCTCGACGCCCTCCATGTCTCAATCTGGTTCCGCGGCGAGCCAGTCATTATCGACCCTGGCACCGGCGCGTATTATGCCGAAAAAGAAATCCGCAATTACCTCGCCGGCTGGAGCGCTCATAACAGCCCGCACCTCCGCAATCCGCCCGTGGATTTCCCGCGACGTCTTGGAGTATTCCTCTGGGGTCTGCCACACGAACAACCCACGTTCAAGGAAATCTCGGCACACGAGATCTTGGCGGAAGTCCCGCTTCCGTATGGCCGCGTCTCCCGGGCCTTAACTTTCGTTCCCGAGACGAACCTATTCCGGATCACTGACCGCTTCGCTCATCCGGACAACCCATCCCCGGTCGTCAGCCGCTGGAAGTTCCCGACCGAATCTCACCTGAAAACCATTGGTACCGGCGACCTGCTCCTGAACGCCAGGGGCTGCTCGATTCGCCTGCGAACCTCCTCGTGGCCAATGGCGCGCAGCTATAACCCGCCGCACGAGCTTTCCCGCGACACCTTTTCAACGTCACGGCCGCTCCAAAACGTGCCCACCGAGTGCATCGTTTCGCCTGCGTTCCGAAGCCTCGCCGCGGCGCCTTACCTCATTCTGGAAGCGAACGGAGAAGGTCCTTTCGAACTCACTATATCTCCCGGATGAGCGCCACCAGCGGCAGCACCGAAAAACCGGCAATCCTGATCATTGTCGAGAACCTGCCGGTCCCCCTGGATCGACGCGTCTGGCAGGAATGTCTGGCCTTGCGCGACGCCGGCTACAAAGTCGTGGTGATTTGCCCCCAAATGAAGGGCTTCCTCAAATCCGAGGAAGTTATCGAGGGCATCCAGATTTACCGCCACAAAATGGTTCTCGAAGCCAAAGGCCTCACCGGCTTCTTCGCCGAATACGCGAGCGCGCTTTGGGGCGAAACCGTTCTCGCCTGGAAAGCCTGGCGCAAACACCGCTTCGAGCTCATCCACATGTGCAACCCGCCCGACCTGATCTTCGCCGTCGCCTGGCCATTCAAGTTATTCGGCGCGCGCGTCATTTTCGACGTCCACGATCTCTGGCCCGAAATGTTCGAAGCTAAATTCAATAAACGCAATCTCATCTACTGGGCCGTTCGCCTCGCCCAACGCCTCAACTACGCCTGCGCCGATGTCGTGCTTGCCACGAACGAAACCAATCGCCAGGCGGCGCTCACGAACGGAAAGAAAGACCCCTCACGCGTATTCCTCGTCCGGACCGCGCCAAAAATTCCGAACACGACTTTCCCTCCTGATCCGACACTGAAAAAAGGCCGCAAGTTCCTCGTCGGCTACGTCGGCGTCATGGGTAGCGCCGACGGCGTGAATCTGTTGATCGAAACTGCCAGCATCATTGTCCACGAATTTGGCCGCCGGGACATTCAATTCCTGTTGATGGGCGACGGCCCGGAATACCAAGACCTGCTTGCCCTTCGCGACCGCCTGAAGCTGGCCGAGTATATCGATATGCCCGGCTGGGCGCGCAATGACTTTCTCTTTCCGGCCCTCGAAACGATCGATCTCGGCGTCACTTGCGACGTGCCGAACGCCTACAACCATAGCTGTACCATGAACAAGGTCCTCGAGTATATGGCCTTCGCGAAACCGCAAGTTTCTTTCGATCTCAAGGAAACCCGCGCATCCGCTCTCGATGCTGGCGTGTACGTCTCGGAAGTCTCGGCTCGAAAGCTCGCCGAAGCGATCGTCGCCACCCTCGACAACCCCGCCCAATGCGAACAAATGGGCCGCCGCGGCTACGAACGCCTCCACAACGAACTCAACTGGGAAAAATCGGTCGAGCAACTACTGCTCGCGTATCAAACGGCGCTTGCAGATTTGGGTAGGACAGCCGCCTCGGCTGTCCCGCCCGGCGCCTCGCCGGGCGCTTCACCTTTGAAATAAGAGTTCATTTAAGGTGAGCGCTTCTATCGTCGGCTCGGCGGACGAGGCACCCGCCGGGACAGGCGAGGGCGCCCGTCCTGCCAATCAAGGCGTCGTAAGTTCCGCGGCTTTAGCCCAATTGTCTACTCCGCCAATCGATAAAACCGATGCGGATCGGTCATCTGCACTGTCGCCGGAGGCTGGGGATTTCCAGTGACGTCCGTGTAGCCGGTATCCACTCGATCCGACGACTGCAGCCGTGCCGCGCTCGGAGTCCAATTCAGCGTTAGCGCATTTCCCGAAATGCTAAAGCTCGTGAACTTCAGCAGTTGGCCATCGACTGCGATCGGAGTGTAGATGTCGATCAGGTTGATTTTATTGTTGGCTGCGTCCGGCCCACTCGTGACCGTCAGACGACCATCCGTGACCTGAACATTTTGCAGCGTCCACTCGCCCCACCACGCGCCATTCGTCGGCGTATAAGTATCAGTCACCACGCCTTCAATATCGTGTTCGAAAACACTGTCCGTGGCCGTTACATCGCCGGAGACGATATGCACCGTGTAAGTGCCATTCGGGATTTCAATCTCCCAGATTGCGCTGGGCAATGTTTTCTCCAAATGGACGAACGTGTCGTAGCGGAGGTCCGGTGAGTTGGCATTTTGGCGCCAGCGGCCGTCCGGAGTAATGTCTCGGTCCCAGCCGTAGTTGAGGCCATTCGTGTGGGTCTCGAAGACTTCGCCCACATCCTGCACGTAACCGGGCGGGATTGGCGCTGGAGTCGTCGGAGTCCCATTCGTGGCATTCGCGAAGTTGACGTTGATCCCGAAAGTCGGCGTGGTCAGGCTGACAACCGGAGAATAAGCGGAGGTGCCCGACGCGTTTTGTGCTTTCGCCCGAAAATAATAAGTCGCGCCGAGGCTCAACCCGGTGTTGGTGTAACCGGCGCCCGTGAGCGTTGCCAGCGCGGTCAACGTCTGGGCGTTGGTTCCGCGCTCAAGAAGGAATTGCGAACCAGCAGGATCCGGCGTGTTCACTTGAACCACACCAACGGTCGTGGCGAACAGCTTCGTGATGAGGGTGGGAACCGATGGAGGAAGCAAAACGGAAGCTTCCAGCGAGATGCCGCTCTGGAATCCACCCGCCAGGGAGGCGATTACACGATAGTAATAGAAAGTGCCCGCGGAAACGGAAGTGTCCTGATAAGAAGTGCCCGTCACCCCCGTTGCGATGTTGGTGTACGGTCCACCCGCCGTGGTCGCGCGCAGTATGCTGTAACCCGTCGCACCCGGAAATTGGGTCCATTGCAGGGTGGCGTTTGCGCCGCTGACGCTCGCCGCCACCCCCGTCACGGGGGGATTTGGCCGCGCCGCGATTTCCGCGGATTGAGCACTGGCCCCGAACTGGTTTGTGGCCACGACAACATAGTAGTAAGTCGTCCCGTTGGTGAGACCGCTGTTGTTGAAGCTAATCCCCGTTTGCGAACTCACGGCCGTATAAGGCCCGCCGACTGTGGTCGAGCGGCTCACGATATAACCGGTGGCGCCCGGACTCGCTCCCCAGCTCAGGTTGACTTGAGTGTCTCCGATCACAACGGCCAAATTCGTGGGTGTCAGAGGCGCGGAGGGCGGTTTAACCGTGATGCTTCCGGAGCCGCCCGGCGCAAAATTACTGGGAAAACTGGCGACCAACTCATCGTAGGGATGGGCTCCGCTGGTGAGGGGTGTGCCTTCGATGTTCGCCGCGCCAAAAGTGGCGTTTTGGTGAAGAATCATCATGCCGCCATTCTGCAAGGTGAGTGTGCCGGTAGTGAAGATGTCGTACATCGGTTCGAATTGCGCGGGCCCATTTTGCAGAGCGACAGAGGGGTCCACTTCGAGAGGCGCGTACGGATCAACCGTGATATTTCCACTCCCAAGGGAATTGGTGCCCGAACCTTTGAGCCAGCCCGCGACCAAAAGAATATCGCCGGTGTAAGGATTATTGTTTCCGGAAATCTCCTGCGCCACCGTCGTTCCCGCCTGATAGATCACGAGCGAGCCACTGCCGGAAAGCTCACCGGCAATATTGAAGCCGCGCAGCGGTGTGATGGCTCCGCCACCATTGTCCGCGGGCACAATGAACGAAGTCGAGGCCACTTCGACCCGGCCTGTAATCACGAAGACCGCGTCATCGCCGGCGTTCAGGTTCCCGCCGTTCAAGATTAATCCCGGCTTTCCGCCCACTCCGGGAAAGTTGAGAATCGCGCCGGGTCCTTTCGCGCGAATCTCGGTGTTTGTATCGATCGTCAGGGAATCACCGGGAAAGGTTTGCAGGCCCGCGACGGCGGGATTGCGAACCCTGGTATTATTCAGCGCCGCTCCGAATGGAGTTCCATTATCAATGAGTTCGTAAGCGTTTCCGGGCTGCGGCGGAACGGTCGGACCGCCCACATCGAGGGTCCAGATGGCTCCATTCCAATCCGTTCCCGTGCCCTGCGTGATTGTGGTGACGTAATGCTGCGGGCCGCTCGTGACCGTGATGCTGCCCGAGCCGTTGGTCGCGAAATTGTTCGGGAAGGCGGCGGCCAGTTCGGCAAACGGGTGGGTTCCTTTATCCAGATAAACCCCTTCGATGTTCACGCGGTCGAACGTCACGTTTTGATGCAGCAGCACCTGCCCGCCGTTGATCACCGTGAGCGTCGCCGGCGAGGTGAGATCGTAATTCACTTCGAACCACGCCGGTCCCGCCGCCGGCGTGACCGATGGATCGACCGTGATCGCGGCCTTCGGATCAATAATGACGCTGGCCGTGCCGAGCGAATTGCTGCCAGAGCCTTTCAGGTATCCCGCCTTTACCAGGAACGTTCCGTTAAATGGATTATTCGTTCCCGATATTTCCTGCGCGACATTCGTCCCTGCCTGGTAGATGACCAACTCGCCGCTGCCCGAAAGCTGTCCGGCGATGTTGAATCCGCGCAACGGCTTGATCGCGCCGCCTCCGTTGTCTCCCGGCACAATATAAGAAGTCGCGACGACCTGGACCTTTCCGGTAATCGTGAAGACCGCGTCATCACCGGGGTTCAACACGCCACCGTTCAGGATCAAACCTGCCTTTCCATTCACTCCCGGAAAATTCAAGATCGCGCCCGATTGCTTCGCGCGGAGTTCCGTATCGCCATTTAAGGTGAGCGAATCCCCGGGGAAAGTTTGCAGGCCTGCCACCGCGGGATTGCGCACCCGCGTGTTACTCAGATTATTCCCAAATGGCGTGCCGTTGGTCAGGAGTTCGTAAGTGGCTCCCGGCTGCGGCGCCACCTGGCCGGGGTCCCAAATGTTCGCGGTCCAGTTTTGGCCGGAACCCTGCGTCGCCTTGGTCGTGAAATGTTCCACCGGCGGCTGCACAATGATGCTTCCCGAACCTCCCGGGATGATGTTGTTTGGAAACGCCGCCGCCACTTCATCATACGAATGCGGGCCATTGCTCAATGCCGTTCCTTCAATGTTGACCGAGCGATAGGTGATGTTTTGATGCAGATTGAGAAGGCCGCCGTTCGTCAAGATGAGCGTGCCGGGCGAACTCGCATCATAATTAAATTCCACCAGCGCTGGTCCTTCCGCGGGTGTGACAGATGGGTCAGCGCCCACATCGGCGAGCGGATCGATGATGATGCTGCCGGTGCCGAGCGAGTTCAGTCCCGAACCCTTTAACCAGCCGGCTTTCACGAGAATATCGCCGCTAAACTTGTTTTGGCCGCCCGAAAATTCCTGGGCCACGTTTGTGCCTGCCTGATAAATCACCAATTCGCCGCTGCCTGAAACCTGCCCGGAAAACTTGAAGCCACGCAATGGTTTGATCGCGCCCCCTCCGTTATCACCAGGGACGATATAGGACGTGGAAGCGATCTGGACCGCGCCGGTAATTTCAAAAACCGCGTCGTCACCCGCGTTCAAAACACCGCCATTGAGGATCAACCCGGGATTCCCATTTGTGCCCGGGAAATTCAGGATCGCGCCGGGTTGCTTCGCGCGAATCTCCGTGTTCGTGCTCAAGGTCAGCGAATCGCCCGGAAAAGTTTGGATTCCGACCGCGGCCGGATTGCGAATTCGCGTGTTCGCCTGATTGTTGCCAAAAGGGATGCCGTTATCGAGCGTGGCGTAGGCGTTTCCCGCGCTGGGCGCGACTGGACCCGGGTCCCAAATGGTTCCATTCCAATTCTGCCCGCTGGCTTGAACGACCACGGTTGTAAAGTTCTCGGCCCGAATTCCCAAAGGATTCGAAAAAAACAACAATCCGGATGTACACAATACACCCGCGAATGAATTGATCAGTTTCATGAGTAACTCTCCTTTATCAGGAACTACGTTTGGCGGCCAGACCTTTTTGCAATATTGGCGCGGAGGGCGGCGATTCCTTCGGATGCAGAAGAATGGCACGCATAATATTCAGTTCAGTTTTTCAGCGGGTCTTGAGCTGGCGTTGTATTGCTCATCGCTAACCTTTTCCATCCAATCCACGACTTTCCCCTCGAGTGCCTCTTGAATCGCGAGGTGTGTCATGGCGGTGGTTGGCGCAGCACCGTGCCAGTGCTTCTCGCCAGGCGGAAACCAGACGACATCGCCGGGCCGGACTTCTTCGATCGGTCCTCCTACGCGCTGGACCCGGCCGCAGCCACTCGTGACGATGAGCGTTTGGCCGAGCGGATGCGTGTGCCAGGCGGTGCGCGCGCCCGGCTCAAACGTGACGCCCGCGCCAGCGGCACGTGCTGGCGCGCTGGCCTGAAACAATGGATCGATGCGCACGGTGCCGGTGAACCAATCGCCGGGTCCTTTGCTCGAAGCTTGTGATCCAACTCTTTTAATTTCCATTTTGATCTCCTCTTGTTGACCTTTTTGGGCGCGCAGGTCGCCGAAACGTCGTTCTAACGTCAGGTTTTCGACGACTTCATACACTAAACCCGAAGGGACGGCTGAATTCCTGAATTCATTCCCATATAACGCTCAGCAACTTCGATCCGCTCGCTCCACTCAGCGAGTGGCGCGGGCAAAACCGGTGTCGATATATTGGCCTCCGCCGGTTTGATGGCAATGGATTGCGATCGTGTTGGGGCCGGATTTCAGCGCCTTCGCGCCCGTTGAAGTTAAGGGAATCTCATCGTAATCGGTCGTGTATCCCGCGCGTTTCGCGGCCAGCACCCCGTTGATATAAAGCTCGAAATCCTCGTCATGGTGGACCATCAGCATTAAATCGCGAAGCTGTGACTGGTCGAGGCTCACTTCGCGACGGAGCCAAATATCGGCGGTGTTCCATTCCGTGCGAACAACCGCGTTCGGCGTGCCGCGCGTCCCAAATCCAGTCACGCCCTGCTTCCATGATGACGCATCAAAGCCGGGTTGCATCCAGTTTTCCGCTGGAGCTTGAGTCGAATAACTCCAGAGAAGGGTGTCGCTCTCGCGCGCCGTCGGCACGATCATGGCGGGCGCCTTATAGGCTGGCATGGCCGCCCATTTCTCGGCCCTGGTTTTGTCACGCGAAGCGTATTTGGCCCAGGTCGGGCGGTTGTAGAGCATCTGCGCGAAAACGCCGCCTACGACCGGGCGCGCCGTGAACCCGACTTTCCTCGCCGTCTTGGTTTCATACCAGTCCGTCATCGGCGAACGATCCGGGGTGTCGTTGAGAAATTTGAAAACCGGATTGACCAGGGCTTCAAAATCAGCGCGGTCCTGAGTGAGCGTTGCCGTCCAGAGAATCCAATCGAGTTTTGTGTAAGTCTTGCGATTATCGAGCGGCAGCCCGAACTCACTCTGGATTTTCTTGTAGTAATCCATTTCTTTGCGCGCTACTTCCGGCGGAAAAAGGTTTATCCCGAGGATTCGGTCCCAGATCAGGTTGTATTTCTGGCTCCAGGTTCCCGGACGGTCGAAAGCCAGGCGGTAGTGATCGCCATCCAGCGCTTCCTTCGCCCAGCGTTGCGCGCATTCACCGGCAATTTTTCGGTACTCCTGTGCTTTCTGATGATCGCCGCGTAATTCACAAAGCCTGGCAAAGGCCCCGAGGGCGCTGATCGCTTTGGCGCTCAGATTCACATTATGCGCCAGGTGGCCGGCGAAATCATCGGTGCAAAGCTGATTCTCGGGATCGAATCCTTTCGCCCGCAGGTACTCGGCCCATTCTTCCAACTTCGGCCAGTAGCGCTCCGCGAATTTCGCGTTACCATCCACGTGCGCGATGGCCGCCAACAGGATGAGCAGATTCCCGCTTTCTTCCACCGGCATCTGATTTTCCTCCGTGCGTTCGCCGCCGCCATAGACCTGCCCATTGGCGTGCGGATAGGTGCCCAAATCGTGCGGCGCGAATGGAAATTTCCAGCGCGGCGAAATCGCGTATTCCATGAACGGAACAACGAAGGATTTCGCGACGCTCGATCCAAACAGGAGGAACTGCGGCGACATCGGATAAAACACGTCCGATGTGGCAATGCAGCCGTTGGAATGATTCTCTTTGCAGAATTGCAGCGGCTGCCCATTTTCATCCGCGACGAATTTGCCGGCTGCGAAACATTGCCGATAGGCCAGCGCGGCCAAGCGGGCGTATTTATCCCCGCCTGCACGGGTCAGATCGATCATGAGCTCATCATCGAACTTGACGCACTGGTCTCGCAACGAGTTGAATTGACGCGCGGAGGCCTTCAGCAGGTCCGCTGCTTCCCAGCCTTTGCGCCGCCAATAGGGCCGCAAGTTTCGCCGCATATATTGAATCGAATAGAGATCATCGTAGGCCAGCATCAACCAGCGCGAGACCGGCTTGCTCCCCACACGCACCGGCTTGAATTCGAGCGCTGCCGCCAAAGCGTCCGCGCGGCAGGGCTGATTCGCCCTCGCTGCGTCGTCCTTGAACATCGCGCGAGCGAACAGGTCTTGCGTCGTCGCCGAGGGCGCGAATCCACGTGCGGCGACAGCCGTTTTGGGCGCCGCCAGGTAGAAGTAACCCCAGTCAATTCGGATATCGTCGCCTTTCTTGGCGAGAATCGGCTGCTCGACCGAACCGATCTTCAGCGTCGTTAATCCACGGACATTGTCCTCCGCGAAATTGACCTCTTGTTCGGGCGTATTCACGGTCAGCAGCGCGCTGGCGGCAAAATAGACCGAGACTTCATGTTCCTTCCCGTCCGTCGATTTGAGATCATAGATCACGTAGGTGACGGGCCGGGATAGAATATCGGTGTCGTAGGGCAATCTGGGAGTGAGAAAAGTAAGCGTGACGGCAACGCCAGCATCTTCGAAGGTGTAAATCGTTCGCGTCGGAAGGACTTCC
>DASYTB010000625.1:0-18658 GCA_036002705.1 Verrucomicrobiia bacterium | reverse complement strand
TGGCTTACGGGACGATTTCTTTCGACCAACGGGACTTGCTCCATTTGCCGGGGGCGGTAAAAGGCGGGTCAGTAACGGGTTCGTAAGTGATTGGTTCGAGCGTGAGGCGTGCCTGGTGGCCGCTTGCGGTGACTGTTATCGGCGCCGTCCACATATCCACGCCAAGCCTTTGTTCCAGCGCCCGGATCAGAAGTCGCGCCTGAGCCTCCGTTAAAACTCCGGTTACGGCCAGGACCGTCTGATTCGTAGTTTTCAGGACATCTTGACCCGCGAAAGGGCCGAGTGTCGGCTTGAACTGAGGCGTAAGAGAGCTTCCCGAGATTTCGACCAGCAGAGGGTGCAGCCGAACCAGCGGAGGGGTAATCGATAACTCAGCGAGCGCGGTTTCGATTGCATCGAGTTCCTCAGGAGTACCTCGTGCAATGAAGATGCCCGTACGATCATTGTAGAAAGCGTTCGAGCCATCCGAAAAGCGCACGCCACGCGAGATCAGGAACGAGCGAATGGCCTCCTGAGGATTTTCAAGTGGAGCGCCGATGACCGAGATGAGTTCTACAAGCGAGTTTGGGTCAACGTAGAAGCTGCGGGTAAATCTGGCGTCCTCGAGCAACAAATCCGAAGATTTCCTCTCACTTTCGGCTGAATCGGTGGTCAGAGAGCCTTCCGCACCGGCCGCCCCGATCACACCGGGCAAAGCCAGGCAGCAGAGAAGCACTATGCAACTCGGAAAACCTACGCGTTTGGATACTCTTCGCATCTCCGCCACTCCACCGGAGAATAGACAGATGCTCGGTCAAATCGTTCAGCATCAGAGTTTGTGTCGGTGAGTTTACGCAGCTTGTGTTGCTGGAGGCCAAAGCTGTCTTACAATAGGTAGAAGTGAGTAAGACATGGACAATTCGGCCGCGCGAACGCCACGAAGCGATCAGGAAAAGGCTAGGAGCAACACCGACTGAATTTTGCAAGCGGGCGCTGGATGCGTTTTGCAATAGCGGCGTCGCGCAAGAGGATCGCCTGGCAAAGTTGCAAGGCTCCGTTCGAGCGGGGCGTTCGGCTTCAAAGAAAGAAGGTTTCGGGCGATGATCGCCGATACAGGGCCGGGAGTTGGCCGATCGCTTCACGGAGCATGAAATTGATTTGGTCGATTTCGCAGTGGTGCGCCTGAGCGAGAAGTTTCGCAACGAGGAAATCGCCACGGTGGATCGCGCAAATTTCACAATTCTACGGCGATTCCGAAGCGAGCGACTGCCGCTCTTACCGGGACAATAGGCGAATCGGACCACTTAGAGCGTGTTTTAAAAATAGCTCGGGCGGCCCGTCTTAATGACTCATCCCCATAAGCCCGGCAATTTTTCGCTGGCGTTGATCAAAGGTCAGGAAGGTCGCCGCCGACAACGCCCAGGTTGCCGCCAGATGCCAGAGGTCAAATGTGGTATGCCTTTCCTTCCAACCATGCGTATCGCCGAGAGAATGGGCCATCGCGACAGAATCCTTCATATCCACTTCTTTACCGATCAGGATTTTGCGGGTTGCCGGTCTCGGCGGCGCGGATTGCTGGTGACGAATTTTCCCGACGAGAACTGCCCCTCTTTTCATGATTCGACAACATGGTGTTGAAAAACGGGGCCAGGGTGCCGGGCGGGAAGCGGTTCAATCTTCTATCCGACGGTGCAACCAGCCCGCGGGCGCGAGGCCAAGACAAAAGAATGCAAGGCTTGAAAGGATGATGAAGATGAGCGTTCCGGGCAGGTTCATTCCTGGCCCGAACCATGCGAAGCCGACAAGGATGTTGCCCAGGAGATTGGCCAGCATGATCACGTGGGCCGGGGCGAGTTCGCCTCTGGCGGAAACCGTAAGGCAGAGAAGCCACACCAGGGTTGCCGCCCCGCCCAATTCTTTCGGGTCCCAGGACCAGACCCAGCCCCAATTCTGTTTGGTCCAGACCATCCCGAGGAGCACGCCGACCCCGGTAAGAATTGCCGCGAAGGCTGCAAAGCCGGCGCAGATCTGATTCAACGACCGCATCCGGTCCGGCGGGAGTTCGCCAAAGGATCTTTGGAGCACATAACAAGTGCCCAAAGCGCCCAGAAGAAAAGTCGCCCCATACCCCATCGCACTGGTGAAGACATGCGCGGCCAACAGATAATTTGCGGGCCCTGCTGCAAGCCGAATGATCAACCATGCTCCCAGGGAAATGGACGCGACAACGCCAAAAATGATCGCGAGGCGCGCAGGCCACCACATCGACGGCTGGAGCTTTTGAAACTCGACGGTGATGTCCTCCGGCCGGCCGACTCGTTGCAACGCGATCTGGAAAGCCTCCGCTTCGCTCAGCCCCTGGCGCAATTCCGCGTCGATGGCTTCGCGAAAGTGTCCCTCGATTTCCTCGAGGCGTTCCCGGCCGAGTTGCGCGGCGAGTTTTTTCCGCCATTCCTGAATAGAGCGTTCGATCTCATGCATATTGCGGCCTCCAAAGCTGGTTGAGGGTTGATGTGACGATCTCCCATTGGGTCCGATGTTCTTTCAAAGCAGCGCGCCCCTTCGGTTCGAGGGAATAGTAGCGCCGACGCCGCCCGCTTTCGGCCTTTTCCCATCGACCGCGCACCCAGCGCCGCTCTTCGAGCCAATGCAGCACGGGATAAAGCATCCCATCGGTCCACTCGATTTGACCCTGGGAGAGATCACGCACGCGTTGAATGATGGCGTAGCCATAATTGTCGCCCTCGGCCAAAATCGACAAAACCATCGCCGCGGAAGAAGCCGCCACGAGTTCCTTTTGCAGTTTCATGCCGGCATGATACCTAACACTGCCATGTATGTGCAAGAGAATTGTCACCGGCCACCGACCCACGGGACTCTTGCAGCCGGGAGTTGCAGGCATGCAGTCTTTTTGCAAGTTCTCGAATCGCCATCGGATCGGCACTAATTTCAGAAATAAATACGTATAGAGCGCCGGCTGGAGACTGGCCGGATGCAATTGCGTGCCAAGCGGGAGGGGGCTCTTCGTCTCAATCGCGTCGAAGGTGTGTCAGCGCTTCTGAGATAACGGCCACAGTCCCGAACCTCCCGCCCCGAAGCAGTTCCTGTTTGGCGGACGAAGAGCCACATAAGTAAACCGAGATCCTGGAATGAAACGAGTGGAAAAATCTGGGAAAGGCGGCGCGATTTGTGCTAAGTTTTGCCGCTCCATGGTGAAGCGGATCATTATTGCGTTTGCGTGTTCCGGCGTGCTGTTGCGCGCCGCGGAACCGACCGACGAGTTTCAAACCAAGATTCGACCCATTCTCGAGAAGCATTGCTACGATTGCCACAACAAGGAAAAGCATAAGGGCGACCTGAATCTGACGGACTACGATAATCTCGATAAGATCCACTCCGCACCGGATGTTTTCGAGACCGTGCTGGAACGGGTTCGTGCTTTCGAGATGCCGCCGGAAGGCAAGAAGAAGGATTTGAGCTTCGACGAGCAGAAACGGCTGGTCGATTGGTTGAATAAGCTTCCGAAACCAGAAAAGCAGGATGGCGATTGCGACAAGATTGCTTCGGATCGCAATGCGACTTTTTATCGCGGTTACGTGATGAGCCGGCGGTTGAACCGGGCTGAGTATGCGAATACGATTCGCGACCTTTTTGGCATGAAGATCGCGGTCGAAGCGATTCTGCCGGCCGACGGTGGCGGCGGAGAAGGTTTCGACACGTCCGGCAACGCACTTTTTATCTCGTCGATCCATATCGAGAAGTACATGGACGCGGCAGACCTGATCTTGAACACGGTTCTGCCGGACAAAGCGACAACGCCGGAGATCAAGGCCGCGCGGGCAAAAATCCTTGGCCCAAAACCGAGCCCGAAAAAAGCAATGGCGCGCGAAACGGCGCGCGACGTCGTGGGACGCGTTTCGCGCCTCGCCTACCGACGACCTGCGACCGCCGAAGAGATCGACCGTTCGATGAAGATGTTCGATCGCGCGTGGGAGCGGGGTGACGGTTATCTGCCCGCGGTTCGATTCGCGTTAAAATCGGTCCTGATTTCACCGGACTTTCTTTTCCTCGCCGAACCAGAACCGCAAGACAAAGGGGTGCAACCGCTCGGTGCGGTTCCGCTGGCGAGCAAGCTTTCCTATTTTCTATGGAGTTCCATGCCGGATGAAGAACTGCTCTCTCTGGCGGAAAGCGGCAGACTTCTGGATCCGAATATTTACCGCGAGCAGATCCATCGGATGATCAGCGATTCCAAGGCGCGGGCGCTGGGGGAGCGCTTTGCCGTGCAGTGGCTCGACCTGGACCGGCTTGGGAACGAAGTGAAACCTGATCCGCAAAAATTCCCCGAGTTCGACACTGATTTGCAGAAGGCGATGATCGAGGAACTGGTCACGAAGTTTAATTACATCATCGAGGCGGATCACTCGCTGCTGGAATTGATCGATTCGAATTACACGTTTTTGAACGAGCGGCTCGCCAAGCTCTACGGGATTCCGAACGTGAGCGGGAATAAAATGCAGGTCGTTTCACTCGCGGATACAAACCGCGGCGGGATCATTGGGATGGCGGCGGTGAATGCGCTCACCTCGTATCCCTTGCGGACGAGCCCGGTGCTGCGCGGCAAATGGATATTGGAATCGTTCCTGGGCGAAAAGGTGAAGCCGCCACCGCCAGGCGTGCCCGCGCTGGAGGAAACCGCGCAGAAGCATCAGAATGTTTCTCTGCGCGAGCAACTCCAGATTCATCGCGCGAATCCCGAATGCGCCAGTTGTCACGATAAGATGGACCCGCTCGGCTTCGGGATGGAGAATTTCGATGTGCTGGGGCGCTGGCGCGAGACGGACCGCGGGTTGCCGATCGATTCGAAGGGCACCTTGCCTTCGGGCGAAAACTTTACCGGACCGGCTGGATTAAAGAGAATTCTGATGGCTCGGAAGGACGACGTGATGAAGCATCTCGTTCGGAAGATGCTCGGTTACGCCTACGGCCGCGAGCTGAACAAGTTCGATGATTGTGTCGTGAAGAAAACGATGGAAGCGCTCCCGGCGAACAACTACCGGCCATCGGTGCTGATCGAGCAGATCGCGATGAGCTTCCCGTTCCGACATCGATTTTACCCGAATTTTTCTGCCAGGATGCAGACGGGCCGCCTAACACGCCGGGCGATTGAATTCGGAGATGACCGCGAATGATCCGGGGTGCGGAAACTTCATTTCGCCTTGTTCTCCTTCTTCTTGCTCTTTGCTTTGAGTCCGACGCTCGCGCGCTGGATGCTCGCGGTTCACGTTTTCTTGGCTTCACTTCGTTTCGTGACTTCCTGAAGGAAACTAATGCGACCGGAATCATCTTGATTTCGCCAGAGATCGATCCGGGCATGGACTGGAATGAACTCATTCCTTCATGGAATTTCAGCAGCACCCAAGGTGAGCTCGTTTTTGACCTGCGCGTTCGGGACGCTGACCACCTCACGAAATGGTATTGCCTGGGGCGGTGGGCTTCGAACACACAAATCCATTCGCGCGAGAGCGTAAAAAATCAGAACGACGACGACGGCAATGTCGCGACCGACACTCTCGAGATGAAACGGTCCAGCCGGAAGGTGCAAATCCGTGTCACGCTGACCGGTGAACCACAATGGGCGGCTTTGAATTTCGTCGGTTTATGCTTCAGTGATACAAAAGCAATCCCCCCACCTTTGGCTTCAAACAAAAACGCCTGGGGAAAAACTTTGACCGTGAAAGAACGTTCGCAAGCGAATTATCCGGAGGGCATTAATTCCTGGTGCAGTCCGACCAGCACGTCGATGCTCCTGAGCTTTTGGGCGGCACGACTTCATCGTTCCGATCTGGATCACGACGTTCCGGAAGTCGCGCGCGGCGTCAATGATCCGAACTGGCCGGGCACGGGCAACTGGCCGTTCAACATGGCTTATGCCGGCGCGCACGAGGGAGTGCGCGCTTACGTGACGCGTTTCAGCGATCTCTCTGAAGTGGAGACGTGGATTGAAAAGGGAATCCCCGTGGCTCTCTCTGTTTCATACAACCTCCTAAAGGGGAAAAGTCAGGCCGGCAGTGGGCACCTGATCGTCTGCATTGGCTTCACCGGGGAAGGCGGTCCGGTCGTGAATGATCCGGGACGGAAAGAAGTTCACCAGATTTACAGACGGGAGAATCTTATCAAAGCCTGGGCAGATTCGCACAACACCGTGTACCTGGTCTATCCGACAGGCACTGCCATCCCAGCGGACCTTTACGGGCACTGGTGGACGGATCGGGTGGGGAATTAGCGCGTTGCTTCACTCCCGTAGTTTGAGATTGTCTCAATATGATCATTGGAGTTCCGAAGGAGATTAAACAGAAAGAGTTTCGTGTCGCGCTGTTGCCTTCAGCGGCGTACCAACTCATCAAGCGCGGCCACTCTGTCCTGGTGGAGCGCAACGCCGGGGCGGGTTCCGGTTATCCGGATTCGGATTACGAGCATGCGGGTGCGAAACTTTTCGATTCACACGAACAGGTCTTCGCGGAAGCGGAGCTGGTCGTTAAAGTCAAAGAACCGCAACCGAGCGAGATTCCGTTGCTCCGGCGCGGGCAAATACTGTTTACATATTTGCATCTCGCCGCGAGCAAATCACTAACCGAGGGATTGCTCAAATCCGGCGTGACGGCGCTCGCGTATGAAACGGTCGAGGTGAAAGGTCGGCTGCCCCTCCTCGAGCCGATGAGCGAAATCGCCGGCCGGATGTCGGTGCTCGTTGGCGGATATTTTCTGGCGAAGCATTGCGGTGGGAGCGGCGTGTTGCTGGGCGGCGTCCCGGGGGTGTTACCGGGGCGAGTGGTTGTTCTCGGCGGTGGTGTGTCCGGTGTCAATGCCGCGCGAATGGCGACCGGTCTCGGCGCTGATGTCACCATTCTCGAAGTGGATGTCGAACGGATGCGCTTTCTGGATATCACACTGCACACAGCCCACACACTTTATTCCAGTGAAGCGCATCTCATCGATCAATTGGCCAATGTCGATCTGCTCATCGGGGCGGTCCTTTTGCCGGGTGCGAAAGCGCCGAAACTCATCCGTCGTGACATGCTTCGCCGGATGCGCCCCGGCAGCGTTTTGGTGGATATCGCCATTGACCAGGGAGGCTGCGCTGAAACGAGTCATCCCACAACCCACGATGAGCCCACGTTCGTTGAGGAAGGGGTAATTCATTACTGCGTGGCCAACATGCCCGCCGCATACGCGCGAACCGCCACCCAGGCATTGACGAATGTCACCTACCCTTACATCGAGCAACTCGCCGACTTCGGACTGGCCGAAGCCGGCCAGCGCAATCCGGCGCTCCTCGGCGGAGTGAATACCCAGAACGGAAAACTCACGCATAAAGCCGTCGCCGAAGCGCACGGTCTGCCTCACGCCGCGCCAAGCTGTGTTTAGGTTCCAACGGGATTCGGCGTTTAACCGAACGTTCTTCGCTGAAAGCAGGCCTATGAGATAATCCCCTCAATCACCTCCGCGCCCTGCACACCGACTAACTTCTGATCCAAGCCGCCGCAGAAAAAGCTGAGACGGTTCGGATCGAGGCCCATCAAGTGGAGGATTGTCGCATGCAGGTCCCGGATATGATGCCGGTTGACGACCGCTTCCCGGCCAAGTTCGTCCGTCTCGCCGTAGGACGTGCCGCCTTCGACGCCGCCGCCCGCCAGAAAATAGGTAAATCCTTTCGGGTTGTGATCGCGCCCTCCGCTTTTGTCCTGGGCCACGGGTTGGCGCCCGAATTCGCCGCCCCAGACGATGAGCGTTTCTTCGAGCAGACCGCGCCGTTCCAGATCCGTGAGAAGAGCGGAAATCGGTCGATCAATTTCGGGACAATGAATTCGGAGATTTTCTTCAACGCCGTTGTGCGCGTCCCAATTCTGCTGCTGGTGGCCGCCGCCATGATAGATTTGCACGAAACGAACGCCGCGTTCCACCAAGCGTCGCGCAATCAGGCACTGCCGGCCAAAAGGCGCGGGACCAAGGGCGAGAGGGTGCTCTGGTTTGGGCTCGTTGATGCCGTACATCTCGATGGTGGCCGGGCTTTCCTGGGCCAGGTCCAATGCTTCGGGCGCGGCCGTTTGAAGCTGGAAGGCCAATTCGTAGCTCGCGATCCGCGCTTGCAACTCAGAATAGCCGGGGTGTTGCGCCAGATGAGCCCGGTTCAATTCATTGACCGTTTCAATCAGATCGCGCTCGATTTCAGGCGTGTAGAGGCGCGGTGTTTCGAGATCGAGAATCGGCTGGCCGCTTGCGCGGAAAACCGTGCCCTGATGCGTGGCCGGCATGAAACCACTCGACCAGTTGGCCGCGCCGCTGATCGGACCACCTCGCGGATCAAGCATCACCACATAACCGGGAAGATTCTCGTTGAGTGTGCCGAGACCATAATGCAGCCACGAGCCAAGCGACGGATGTCCCTGGATAATACGCCCGGTGTTCATCTGAATCATGGCCGAGCCATGCGCGAAGGAATCGGCGTAAAGCGATTTAACAAAGGCGAGTTTGTCCGTGTGCCGCGCGAGATGCGGCAGAGCATCGGAGCACCAAAGCCCGGAATCGCCGTGCTGCGCCCATGACCGTTTGCTGGCGAGGAGAATTCCGGGATGCACGTCCCGGCGGCGAACTTCGAGGCTCACCGTTTTCCCATCGTGTTTCTGCAATTCGGGCTTGTAGTCGAAGAGGTCCATTTGCGATGGGCCCCCATACATAAAGAGAAAAATGCAGGATTTAACTTTGCTGCGCCGGGCCGGGAGCTTCGGTGGAGTGGCGGCCTGCGCAATCCGCGAAAAGAATCCGTCGCTCTCCAGCAGTCCGGCGAGTGCCACTCCGGCGAAGCCGGCTCCACTCTGCCAAAGGAACTCGCGCCGGGTGCCGGCGCAGAGTGGATGAGTTTTTTTCAACTTCATGGCAGCTAATCGATATAGATTAATTCATTCAAGTTAAGCAGCAGAAGGCAAACCGATTCCAAGGCTCGACGATCCGCGTCTTGATATTCACCAGCAACCCGCGTCGGTCGGGGAGCGGAGGACGGCGAGAATTCCAGATTTTCAAGAGTGAGCGGACCGCCCCAGGTGCGAACGCCAATGGCGCCAGCCTCCTCAACAGCCTTCTGATCCTCTACTTCCAGCAGCGCTTGCGACGATTCCCGCAACCAAACCGCCACGCGCTTGCCCTCAATCGACACTTTGAGGTGAAGCGGTTTGCCAATCGGCAGTTGGGCGTCAGCGAGCGCGAGTGTTTCCAAAGTTTTGGCGTGCCTGCGCAACGCAATCTGATTTTTGCGCGGCGAGAACAGCAATTCGTAGCCGCGCACGGCATCTCCCTCGGCTTTAGCCCGAAAGAGCAAGGCGGCCATTTCCGTGGAATTGGAAAAAAGCAGATCTGTTTCAATTGCACCGTCCTTGAAAGCGGCGCTTTTCAAAAGCGCGAAGGGCGCCTGGTCGCGCAGAGAAACGGAAATTCCTTCATAAGGCGGAGCCCAGACGCCTCGATAATAACTCCAGCCTGCGCTCGGCCCGGTGAGGAACTGGGTTGGCGCAAGCTTTGCGAGATACTCCGTGGAGAGAGCGTTCGGAACATCCAATTGAAAGGTATTGCGCGTCGAGAGCGCGGCAAACGCGTGCTTGTTTCCCTGCAGAAGCTTCAGCGTGATTTCCATTTCCGAACTGGCCGGCAAACGATTCAACGCGACGGCATAGGCTCTGCGTAATTGCGCGTGCTCGTCCGGACCAGCTTCGCGCATCAACCGGCGCGCAAAGGCATCAGCTTGTTCCTGCATGAACTCATCATTCAGCAACATGAGCGCTTGCGGCGCGACTGTCGTCGTCGGCCGCTCCGGCAGGGGCGAAGTCGAGTTGCTATAATCAAAAGCTTCGAACAACGGAATCCCCATCGTGCGGCGAACGAATGCATAAACACTGCGCCGCGATTGCTCGGCCGCGCTCGAAACGTCCCAATCAAGTCCCGGCCGCGACTGCCCGGCCAGAACCTCTCCGGCGAGGTGGGGAAAAGAGCCTCGTCCGCCCATCTTTGAATTCAGTGAACCCGAGATCGAAAGAATGCTGTCGCGCAGAGCTTCGGCTTCGAGCCGCCGCAGGTTCTGGCGCCAGAGCAAACGGTTGCCCGGATCCACCGCGAGCCCCTGCTCGTTCTCCGCGCGCGAAGATTGGCGGTAGGTCGCGCTCATCATGATCAACCTATGCAGCTTTTTGATCGACCAGCCGCTTTCCATGAACTCGGCCGCGAGCCAATCCAGCAGTTCCGGATGGGACGGCTCCGAACCTGCCCGGCCGAAATCACTCGTTGTTTTCACGAGGCCTTCCCCGAAATGATGTTGCCAAATGCGGTTCACCATGACCCGCGCCGTTAACGGATTCTCCGGGCTCGCGATCCATTTCGCGAGAACACGCCGGCGTCCACTCGAAAATGACTCGGGACCAGGTTGCGCTAATTGCGGTGTTCGCTCCGTCAGGCAGCCAGGAAACGCCGGTTGGACCTCGCTGGTTGGGTTGGCGGCATTGCCTCGAGACAGAACATGCGTCGCGGGACATTCGCGGCCATTCTCTCGCACCGCCAGAGTCCATTGATAAGGAACGTCCTCCTTGCTTTTCCTGATCTGTTCCTGAATTTCCTTTTTCTTAGCGTCCGAAGCCAGCGGAACCTGTTCCTCGAGCGCCGTAATGCGCGCGTTTTTCCAGGCGCGCCAAAGCTTGATTTCCTCCGGCGGCGCAAGGGGGGCAAACCCGGGCGAGTCAAAATTTGGTGGCGCGCTTTCAAACGGTCGCACCCCGCGGAAGAACGCCAAAAGCGAGTAATAGTCCGTCTGCGGAATCGGGTCGAACTTATGGTCGTGGCAACGGGCGCAGCCAATTGTCAGACCGAGAAAGGTCGTGCCGACCGTCGAAACCACGTCATCAAGAGCGTCAAACTCGGCCATGCGCTTATCGTCCGGTTCGTCATCGAAAACCCCGAGTCGCTGGAAGGCCGTCGCGACGACTGATTCAGCCGTGCCGTCAGGAAGTTCATCCCCGGCGATCTGTTCCACGACAAACCGCTCGTAAGACTTGTCTTCATTGAAGGCGCGGATGACGTAATCGCGGTAACGCCAGGCCAGCAGTTTCTCGCCATCGCGCTCGTAGCCGTTGCTTTGGGCATAGCGAACGAGGTCAAGCCAATGCCGGCCCCAGCGCTCTCCGTATTCGGGCGAAGCAAGGAGGCGGTCCAAAACCTTGTTGAAAGCGTCCGGCGATTGATCTTTTTCGAAAGCCGCGACTTCTTCCGGCGTCGGCGGCAGCCCGAGCAGATCAAAGTAAGCTCGCCTGATCAATTCGCGCGGCGTCGCGGGAAGATTCTGCGCAAGCCCTTCGTCATGCAGCTTCGTCGTAACGAATGCATCAATCGGCGAGGATCCGGCCGGCACAGTCGGTTTTTTCACCGGCTGAAACGACCAATGCGGATGATCTGCTGTTTTCGAACTGCTCGAATTTGGCGCCGCCGCAACCGACGCCGCGCAGAGCAAAACCAGGATGATCGGGCGCAATCGCATCGCTCGCCCTCTACTCGTAACCGAGAACCGTTTGGACCGTAGTGGAGTTTCCGAAGTTCTTAAAATCTTTAAAGGTCCACACAACTTTCTTATCGCTGGTGATTTCGATGAGCTGCGGGTTGTCGGGCCCGGCGTGGCAGTTTCCAATGATCGTGTTTCCGTTCGGAAGGCGCTGCACCCGCGTGACCCACGCGAGGGTGATGCCCGGAAGATCGTTTTGGTCCACTCGCCAAACGATCTCCTTTTGGGGAGTGACTTCGAGAACGCAATGACCATTACCGCCGCCGATCAACGTGTTCCCATTCGGCAGGCGAATCGCGCTAAAGACAAAGTTTCCGAACGCTTCCGGGCCGTGCCCTGGCTTGCGCTCTTTCCCAAAAAGCGGTTGCTCATATTCCCAGACGATCTTCCCACTCGGATCGTATTCACGCACAAAGCCATCGTTCTGCTCCGCGACCAGATAGTTTCCGTTGGCAATCTTGCGGACCAGGCGCGTGTCCATGTGCGCATCCGGATGATCGCGCTTGAGCTTAATCTCACGATGCAGCCTGCCCGCGCGATCCACTTCAATGATCCGTCCCGTGCCTGATTCCGCGATCATCGTGAGGCCGCCATCTTCCATGCGCACGCGCTGAAAGGCATGCACCTCGACGCGCTTGCCGGTATTGCCGTTCGACGTGGCCGCGTCGTACTCCCAAACCGTTTTGTTTTCCGACGTGACCTCGATGATTTTCGTCCAGCCTTGCTGATAAAGAATGTTGCCGTTCGGTAAAACGGAAGCGTCATGGATCGGCCCAACCCGGGTTTCCCACGCGATCGAACCATCCTCTCGAAGAATCGCCAGCCGATGCGTGGAGTCATCGCCCAAAAGCAGATTGCGACCCGCCGCCTGGACCGGAAAACTGCAGGCGGCGATGACGATGGCGGAGAGAGCAGCTTTGATCATTGCCGAGAATCTTATCGGAACCAATTCAGAAACGGAACTGCTTTTCGCGCACTGCTTTTCGTGCATTGGTGGATCAAGGCGCCTGCGGATGATGGACTTCCGGTAAAAAGAAGAAGAGAACCGCCAAAATCAAATAAACGGCCAGGAGCTGGACGCCTTCCAGCCAGTTACTTTCGCCGTCTCCGACGATTTGCGCGATGATATAAACGGAGGCAATCACGGCGAAGAGTTCCGGCACGGTAAATTCCAGGTCGATTGGTTTGCCGAAAAGGTGAGACGCAAAAAGAAGGAGCGGGGCGACAAAAAGCGCGATTTGAAGACTTGAGCCAAGAGCAATCGAGACGCTCAGGTCCATTTTATTTTTCCGCGCCACCAGCACGGCCGTCGCGTGTTCCGCCGCGTTGCCGATAATCGCGACGATAATGATTCCGACGAAGGTTTCGGTCAGCCCGAGGGCCTTCCGGGTATTTTCTATCGAGCCGACCAGAAACTCGGCCAGCAGCGCCGTAATCACTGTCGCGATAAACAACACCGCGGCCGATTTCCCTGTGGACCACGGCTCCTCTTCAAGGTCATGCCCACCGGCGCCGGCGAAAAGCGACCGGTGCGTGCGCAAAGAAAATAGCAAAGTGCAGCCGTAGCTGGCAAAGAGGATGATGGCGATGCCGAGGGAGAGATGTTCCTCCATTTGCGGGCTCCATCCGCCGGGACGCTGGCTCGCCGCCACGTGAAAAATCGTCGGCGTAAAAAGCGCGATGGCTGCGAGCAAAAGCGACGTGGTGCCCGCGCGAACGGCGGTGCGATTGAAGTTTTGATGCTGATACTTTATCCCTCCCGCCGTGATCGAGAGCCCAAGAACCAGCAGGAGATTTCCAATAATCGAGCCAGCGATCGACGCCTTGACCACGCCAACCAACCCCTGGGACAGCGCCAGCAAGGCGATGATCAGCTCTGCCGCGTTCCCAAACGTCGCGTTGAGCAACCCGCCGATTCCCTGCCCCAAATGGGCGGCGAGATGCTCGGTGGCTTTCCCCATCCACGATGCCAGCGGGATAATCGCAAGACCCGCGAAAACGAAGATCAGCACGTCGCTGTGCATCGGTCCCCAAAACCGCGCGAGCAAAGCCAGCGGGATAAAAAGCAAAAGCCAATTCATGCGGGTCGCAAGCGGTGCATCTCGCGCGTGATACTAGGCGGCGCGTTTCTGTTGGCAAGAGAAGGCATTGGAGGAAACGCCGATTGGTATTGAATTTCGGAAGAAAAAAGCGAAATACTCGGAATTAGAACGGAAAGGGACATATAGCGTTCGGGACAGTTGGAGAACGGAGAACAGCGTATGAAAGCATCGACTGTTATCAGCGGCCTGATTGTAGTGGGCCTTGCAGGATGGATCGTTTTCCAGCATCGCTCTCAATCCAAATTGCGCGCGGAGAACCGCCGATTGCAGGCACGCCTCGATCAGTTGGGCGTCGTGGCCGCGGAGAATCAGCGGCTTTCCAATCGTCTCGCGCAGGCCGACCAGGCGGCGGCTTTTTCCACGGAGCAATTGAACGAGTTACTGCGACTGCGCGGCGAAGTAACCGACCTTCGAAAAAAGGGCGTGAAACCGCATCAGCCGCGAACCACGCCAGCCGTGGCTCAAGACGCGCCGCTGCCGACAAACAAGCCGGCCGAGGCCACGGAGCGCAAGATCATCCCGAAAGAATCGATCAAGTTCGCGGGCTACGCGACCCCCGAGGCGGCCCTTCAATCGGCCGTTTGGTCGATGATGAACGGCGACGTCATCACTTTTGTCGGCGGCATGACCCCCGAGGCGCGCGAAGGCTTTGCCCAGCAGATGGATGGTAAAACTGACGCGGAGATCTCCGACTCCCTCCGGGAGGAGGCTGCCGGAATCGGAGGTCTGCGCCTGGACCGCAAGAAATCTACTTCCGACACCCAGGTTTCATTCGTGATCTCCTCTCACCAATCGGACAACGGGGCGACAATCAATCGAGAGGAGGCCGTGTTGACTTTCAAGAATATCGCCGGCGAATGGAAATACGCACCGTAAGACAACAAGATCGGGTCGAGATGGCCGGGTGTTAGCCGCCATCCCTCCCACACCAACGGATGGATTTCGGGTATGGGAGGAACTTCGGCGGCTTCCGCATATAGAAAATGGTCGGAGCGACAGGATTTGAACCTGCGACGTCTTGCTCCCAAAGCAAGTGCTCTAGCCAGGCTGAGCTACGCTCCGACTGAAGGGAGCTTAATCTTCCCTCAACCCGGCGATTGCGCAACCGGGAACTCCGCGGTGGCGTGATTCGGTTTTTTGCGTCCGCATATTGAGCGTCGCCTGAATTAATGCTATTCAGTGTGCATGAGGATGCATCGGGTTATCGCGGGCGGGATTGGTTTCACTCTGTTTTTCGGTGCTGGCTGCAGTACCGCGCCCATTACCGGGCGGCATCAACTCAGCCTGGTGGGGGCGGGACAGGAAACGCAACTCGGTATTTCCGAATTCGACAAGCTTAAGGAGAGCACTCCAATCAGCCACGATCCTGCCGCGAATGAGTTGGTGCAAAAGGTGGGACGGCGGATCGCGACCGCGGCGGCGAAGGATCTGCCGGACGCCCAGTGGGAATTCGTGGTGTTCGACAGCAAGGAGGCGAATGCGTTCTGTCTTCCAGGCGGAAAAGTGGGCGTTTATACAGGCATTCTGCCGATTGCGAAAGATGAGGCGGGGCTCGCTACCGTGCTCGGCCACGAAGTCGCGCATGCGGCGGCGCATCATGGCGCCGAGCGGATGAGTGACCAAATGGCCGCCCAAGCTGGCGGACAACTCCTCGGCGTGGTGCTGTCCACGTCCGACCCGCGGGTTCAGTCCATGGCCTCACTCGCTTATCCCACCGTCGCGCAAGTCGGCATGCTTCTGCCCTACAGTCGCAAACAGGAATCTGAGGCCGACCACATCGGCCTGATTTACATGGCCCGCGCTGGCTACGATCCGCACGCCGCGGTTCAATTCTGGCAAAGGTTCGCCGATTACAACAAATCGCAGGGCGGCAGCAGCGGCTTCGCCTTCCTGCGCACGCATCCTTTGGATGAGGTGCGCATTAAACAACTCGAAAGCTGGCTGCCCGAAGCCACGGCTCAATACAACCCAGGCGTAATTTCCGGAACGGCAAAATAATGGCGCGCCTTCCTTTTGTCTTTATCAATACCGCCACTACGGCCGATGGCAAGATCGCGCCGGCCAACCGGCATTTCATCCCGTTCAGCAGCAAGCGCGATCAACAATTTCTCCTGGAACTGCGCACGAGAGCCGATGCCGTTCTCTCGGGCGCTCGCACCATTGATCTTACCCAAGTGGACCTCGGGCCGGGCGGAAAAAAATATCAAAAGAAGAGGCTCGAAAAAGGACTGCAGGAATTCAACTTGCGCGTGATTGTCAGCGGCTCGGCTTCGGTCAATCCCAAGGCACACATTTTCACTACTCGATTCTCTCCGATCCTTATCCTCACGACCGAAGCCGCGCCGAAGTCAAGACGTGAGCGCCTCGCCTCAGTCGTGGATGATATGTTTGTCTCTCCCGGCGCGAATCTCGATTTTCACGCCGCCTTTGAGTGGCTGCAGGAAAAATGGAAGGTGAAACGCCTGCTCTGCGAAGGCGGAGGGGAAGTCAACGCCTCTCTTTTCCGTGCAAGACTCTTCGACGAACTCTACCTCACGATCTGTCCCGTCATTTTTGGCGGACGCCATGCCCCGACACTCGCCGACGGCGACGGCATCGAGCGTCTGGAAGATGCCATTCGCCTCAAACTTAAGAAATTTGAGCGGATCGGAGATGAACTTTATTGCGTTTATCGCCCGGTAAACTGATCCGCTTTACCGCCTTCGCCTTTCGCGTCTTGTCCCGGAAGCATTCCGCTTCTACAAAGGGGTCACGAACTTAAATGGAAAACACGGCGAGTCTCGCGGTGCATGAAAGCGCCTACCCGGAAAGAACCCGCAAAAGAATTGCGGAGGCGCTGATGCGCCGCGAAATCGAGCCTTCGCTGCTCTATTCCGGCTTGCGCCAAACCGTTCGTTGGACCGCCTTGCACCACGCGATCTCTCCCGCCCAGCGGGACCCTGCATTTACCGGCATTTACGAGAGCGCCTTTGGTGAAATCGCGCGGGCAGTTCGGGGTAACGTGGTCCACGTGGTGAGTATGGCCTGCGGCGACGGCACTAAGGATATTCGATGTCTCGAAGCCTTGCGCAAGAGTGGCCGCACGGTTCTTTACACGGCCGCCGATTTCAGTTTCGAAATGGCTCTCACCGCGCGAAACAACGCGAGCCACGCTTTGCGGGGCCTGCAATGCACCCCCTTGGTCTGTGAATTAGCCGAGTGCCCGGTTTTGCCTGCCATTCTCAAAAACTTTGACCCATCCGGGAGTGAACGCGTTCTCCTGTTCCTCGGCACGATTCATAACTACTGGCCGCCCGAGATTCTTCGTTCACTCCTTTACCCGCTGCGCTCTCAGGATCACTTGCTGATCAGCGCAAACCTGGCGCCAGCCGAGAATTACGAGGCGGCGCTCAAAAATATCCTCCTCCAATACGACAACTCGCCCACACGCGATTGGCTCATGGGCGCACTGAGCGAACTCGATCTTTCGAACGCGGATGGAACGCTTAATTTCAGCGCCGTCCCATCGGAAGAAATTCCCGACCTGCACCGTATCGAGGCCAGTTTCGTTTTTGGGCGTGCGCGGCAGATTCACCTGTTTGACGCCACATCAATTTTCGAAGCAGGGGCAAAGCTCCGCGTCTTTTATTCCTATCGTTTCACTCCGGCTCACCTTCGACGCTTCTTTAAAAAAGCTGGATTATTCATCGCGCAGGAATGGATCACACCATCGCAGGAGGAAGCGCTCTTCCTCTGCCGGCGCGAGACTAAGCCTTGAAGAGCGATCCCAGCCAGCGTCCCAATTTGGACCCGGAGGGGGCGGGCGTGTCGCCGCGAATCAGCCCGTCGATCCTGGCCCGTGTCTCTTTGCGCTTCGCTTCGTCCACGTGGAATGGAATCTCGCTCACGGAGGGCAGGCGCGCGAGGGTGGCTCTGAGGCAGAAGAGGTCCTCCGGGGAAGGCTCGCCGACAATTACGTCCATCCAGTTCTTCCCGGTGGGCGAGATCAGCAACAAAGGCGCTTCGAAATCAAGGTAGCCACCCAGGGTCTCACTCCACGCGCAAAAAATATCTTCTTTGCTCAACCCCGCCGCCGGCACGCGCACCGCCACCCCTCGCGAACCCGCGCTGTTCCGCGCATTGAATCGGCCTGGAGCGAATTGCACCGCTTGCGCTTGAAATCGGGAAAGCACCCGCGACAGCCCTTCCTGGTCGGCGCCAAATTGCGGGTGGCGCGCGAAACGCGAGATGAACTCCCTCGTGCTGGGCACGCTGCGACTCGGTCCGTGCAGGGCCAGCGCGAGGTCTTCGCGTGCACGGCTCAAGATCGACCCGACCTCCCGCGCGGTCTGCACCTGCTGGCATTCCATCTGCAAAGCGACGAGGCGCGAGAAAAGCACCGTTAAAACCCAATGTAACGTGACGCCAGTCACGTGGGCCGACACAACCATCGGATAAAGCCTCCGGCCTTTTCCATCGCGCGAGGACCAGAGACTTCCAGCAATGAAGCCGCCATTTCGCTGCCAAAGAAACGTATGGTCGAAGCCCTCAAGAACCTGTTCGGGCGGCAGCTTTTCCCAAGCGCCGGACTCGATGTTCCGGCCAATGCCTTGCGTGTAGAGAAGCGACTTGGCCCAAACCAGGCTTTCCGTGCGCAACCCGAGGTCCGGCACTTCTTCGTTTTCTTCGATATGATCGTTCCAGCCAGGATGTTTGCCGAAAACGCCAACGAAAATCGCTTTCCTATTCTCGGCCCCCAGCTCCCGAGGCGTTTCCATTAAAAACTGGTCGTAAAACGAGTTCACAACGTCTTCGGCGCGTCACGGCCGAACGTCAATCAAGCTGGGCACAAACGGAGTTGTCCCAAGCCATTGGATATGCAGACGGAGCTTTCCGGTCACTCCGTTGGTTTCAAAAGGCCAGAAGACCGTCCAAACCCCGGGGAGCGACGGATCAGGTTGCGTGTCCTTGCGCACGAGCAACTCCAGCGCGCCCCACGGAC
>DASYTB010000624.1:0-9752 GCA_036002705.1 Verrucomicrobiia bacterium | reverse complement strand
CGCCGGAGCCAAGCTCTCGCGAAATCCTCAATTCCCGGGCGGAGTTTGAAGATAGAACCACCACCCAGGCGCAAACGCCCAAAAGGCCCAGCGTCAGGATAATGGCGAAGCGGCGCAGTTTCTTGAGTTTGGTTCCCACTCCGTCCACGCGTTCCAGCTTGTCATTTCAAGACACGCCCCATGGAGAAGCTGTTCAAAATGAGCCCGAATTCCCGAATTCCGGAAGAGTTCGTTGCTTTCAGCATTGGTTTTGAGTTATAGTAACCGTCACCCGACTATGAAGATTCGCGCCCGGTTCCCAAATCTCCGATCTGGTTTCACCCTCATTGAACTCCTTGTCGTCATCGCGATCATTGCCATTCTTGCTGGCATGCTACTGCCAGCATTGGCCAAAGCGAAGGCCAAGGCGAAAGTCACGGCCTGCCTGAATAACAAACGGCAACTCGGTCTTGCGACGGTGATGTACGTCCATGATTTTGGCAGATATCCAGGATGCGGCATTGCGGGCGGAGGTTATCATTACGTTTGGCCTTACCGACTATTCCAGGAAATGGGCACGAACCGGGCTGTTTTTTGGTGCCCGGCCGCTGCGGCCAAGGCGCAGTGGGATACGAACGTGAATAAGACTCTGGGTGCCCCCGCCGTCGTCGGCACGGGGAAAGACCCGTTTGGCATCAGCAACACGGCCTGGTTCTCGGTCGGCTACAACGATTGGGGTGCGTTTGGGGCTTTTAATAATAAAGGCTTAGGCGGGGATATTGATAACCCCTCCTTTCCGGAGGTAAAAGAATCGGCGGTGCTTAGTCCTAGCGATATGATTATGCTCGCCGATAGCAAAGCGGATGGCGATTTTGACGCAAACATCGATCCCACGACCGAGCAGGAATGGCCTTCCAGCCGTCATTCGGGACGGACCGTTTTGATGTTTTGCGACGGACACGCCGAAACAGCTCTCCGAATCAATGTGATCGATCCGCAAAACGATTCCTGGCACCGCCGATGGAATAACGATAATTCGACTGCGGGGACATGGACCATCAACAAAGTGACTGCGGCCAAAACGGATCCCAATTGATCCAGGATAGCTCAGCTTAAAACCAAGCCTCCTTCGCCTTCGAACCGGTCCAGTTCGTCCTGCATGCACTTGCGCTCCGCGTGGCCCTGCTGCTGGAGAAGTTTCTTTCGGATGCGGGCAATCCAGAAACCGACCGCCGCCGCAATGGCGGCGGATGCGGCAATGCTTTGTTTCGCCTTCATGAGTTGAAACATATCTTCTTTGGAATTTTTCCCAAGTCGCAGGAGTGCCTGTTCCAGGAGTTCCCGAGGCAACGCTCTCTCTTCAGGCGGATTGTTTCGCGCCGCGGATTGAAGGAGACTGCTTCGGCTGCATCGCAGCCGCTTTATGAGGGAACGCGCCGTCATCGGCGTCGATATCGGAGGGACGAAAACACTTTGTGCGCTTATTAACGAGCGTTTCAAACTGCGTCAGTACTTCAAATTTAAAACTTCACCGCCCGATGGCCGGCCAAAATTCATGCAGGAACTGGGCAATTCCATCGAGATGCTCAAAAGGCGTGCGGCCAGAGAGCATCTTGAGGTGGTGGGCATTGGCCTGGCTTGCGCCGGAAAAGTGGATTCTGAAACGGGGAAAATCATCAACGCGCCGAACGTCCTCTGGCTCGAGGGATTTCAGATTGGCCGTGCGTTAAAACGCGCCACGGGGCTCAATTCGGTCATGGGCAACGACGTCCAGCTCGCGCTTGAGGCCGAACACCAGCTCGGCGTGGCGGTCGGCTGCTCCAATGTGCTCGGCGTTTTCTTCGGCACCGGCGTAGGCGGCGCCGCGCTCTTTAACGGCAAACTTTATCGTGGCGCTTCAGGCGCCGGCGGCCAGGTCGGCGGTATTCTGGCACATTCTCTCGGCGGGGCGGATACCCCGGAAAGCCACGGGACTTTGGATCGCATCGCGAGCAAGGCGGCCATCGCGGGTGCGGCCCTCGGGATGGGCCTCAAACAATGGGCGCCGCACCTTTATCGCGAAGTCGGCAGCGATCTCTCGAAAGTTACCTGGGGCGCACTGGCCCGGGCGCGAAAGAAAGGTGACCGCCACATCGAGGACCTTGTTCGTTCCCGCATCCGTGTTGCTGCCATCACCCTCTCCTCGATCATTAATTTCATGAATCCGGAGATGCTCGTGCTCGGAGGCGGCTTGACCGAGGAACTCCCGCAACTGGTCCGCTCGGAAACTGAGGTGGGTTTGCGCGATTATTTGGAACCCGAAGTGAAGGCGGCCTTAAAAATCAAAACGGCTCAATTCGGAAACCGCGCCGGTGCCATCGGCGCAGCGAGCCTCGCGTTGAAAAAATTCAGTTGAGAAGGTTCTTATGCGATTCTCGACCCTCGCCACGGATTATGATGGCACCATCGCTCATCACGGCACGGTGGACGCCGCCACGGTTGATGCCTTGCAACGGCTCAAGGAGTCGGGCCGAAAGGTTTTGCTCGTGACCGGCCGGGAGATTCCCGACCTTCTCAATGTCTTCCCTGAACCGCTTATTTTTGATCGCGTCGTCGCGGAGAACGGAGCCGTACTCTACTACCCGGAGAGCAAAAGGTCTCGCGCCCTTGCGGAAGCGCCGCCGCGCGAATTTTCAGAACTCCTTCGTGCCCGCGGCGTGAACACGCTCTCCGTCGGGCAGGTGATCGTGGCCACTGTGGATCCTTACGAAACCGAAGTCCGCCTGGCCATCAAGGAACTGAAATTGGGGCTCGAAATCATCCTGAACAAGGGATCCATCATGGTCCTGCCGCCGAACGTCACCAAGGCCAGTGGCTTGGCGACGGCGCTCGAGGAACTTCGCATTGCACCCGCGAACGTCGTCGGCATTGGCGATGCCGAGAATGATCATGCGCTTCTAAAAATCTGCGGGTACGGCGTGGCCGTGGCGAATGCGCTTCCCGAACTAAAGAAAACCGCGCACTGGACGACGCCCAGCGGCCACGGCCAGGGCGTGCGGGAGCTAATTGAGAAACTGCTGACGGACTCAATTCTTCCGGAAAGCGGATCGTCGTTAGCGGCCTCACGCGAAGGCGCCACTGTTTAAGGCGAGAAAATCAACCACGAATGGGCAGGAATAAGCATGACCTGGACATGCGCTTGTCGCTTTTCTCTCCATGGAATCGCTCGCTGTAGTGAGCCGGATTTGTAAGCCAGAAAGCCTTTACGAGTCCAAATATTGGTGAGTTCTTATCCATTCGTGGTTCCTCACTGAAGGATTACGGCCTTTAACCTTCCGGCCCTCGCTCCCCAAACGCGCGTTCGATTTTTGGAATCTCTCCAAAGTTCAGGCCAGTTCAGGCCGAACGGCGCCGCGGTTTTCTGGTCAAAACCAAAATGGGTCGGGAATTTCTCGCAGGGTATCTTTTCCTTCTCCTCGGCGGAGCGGTTTCGATCCATTCCTCCGATGCGGTTCCAAATATGGCCTGGTTCGCGAAACCATCGATTGGACTTCGCTCGTTTTCTCCGCCAAACAGTCCGGCGAGCAAGACGCTGCCGCCAACCCTCGCGGTGTCGGAGCAAAAGGAAAGCTTTGGTTTGGAATCGGCGAAGGCGTCAGCTTCTTTTGAAGGGCGCCTGCACGCGTATCAATCGATGAACGGGAAACCGCCGCTGCAAATCGCGCCGGCACCCTCGGCCAACAGGTTCGTCCGAGGGCTGGACTTGTTCCTTCCTCCGAAATCGACGTTTTTCAGCAAAAACCCAAATGCGAGGCGCGACCTGCTCGTTCCGGATTCGTGGTGAGCGGTGGACCAATTTCACCCAGGAGTCGGTGCGTGGCCAGCAGACCCGCTGAGTTCATTGAGCTTTTCGAAATGAGACGTTTTCTTACCTGCGTTCACCAGCTTGCGTAAACGGGCAGCCGTTTTCCGCGTTTCCTTGAGCCGCAGCTCATTATCCGAAACAAGCGTCCGCAAAACGCGAAGATGGTCGTGTGACTGGCTCATTGTACTTTTTAGAAGAGCAGAAAGCGTGCGAGCCAGCTTGCGAGAATTACTCGATTTTCGGACGGAGCTTTGGGTTTACATTAGCGGGGCGTGCGCTTTAACCGCCGGCGACGCCCTGGGTGTTGACGAAGAGGGAATAAACCGAAGTGCTGGCTGCCATAAAGAAGCGGTTGCGGTAGCGACCGCCGAAGCAGACGTTCGCGCAACGCTCCGGGAGATCAATCCGGCCGATCAACTTGCCTTCGGGATTGAAAATCGCCACGCCATCGAGGCCTGCCGCGCCCATGCCCCACCCGACCCATAAGTTGCCATCGACATCAATTCGCATCCCATCCGGCGTGCCGTTCGGTTCGGCTGTGATCAACACCCGCATCCCGGCCAGGCGCGTGCCGTTATTCACGACGTCGTAAACGCGAATGACGCGCGGAGTCAGACCCGCTTCAATGATATAGAGCTTTGATTCATCCGGTGAAAAGGCGAGGCCGTTCGGGCGGTTCACATCGTCGGCCGCGACCTCAAGCTTCTGCGATTTCGGGTCCCAGCGATAAACGTTCGTGGCCAACTCGGCTTTCGACGCGTGGCCTTCGTAGAAGTTGAGCAGCCCGAAGGGCGGGTCGCTAAACCAGATCGAGCCGTCGGATTTGCAAATGATATCGTTCGGCGAGTTGAGGGGCTTGCCGTCGTAATGGTCGGCGATGACGGTAATCGCGCCGTCGTACTCGGTGCGCGTGACGCGTCGCGCATCATGTTCACAGGTGAGCAGGCGGCCCTGCCGGTCACGGGTGTTGCCATTCGCGTTGTTCGAGGGCTTGCGGAACACACTGACAGCGCCAGTTTCCTCCTCCCATTTCACGATGCGATTGTTCGGGATATCGCTCCAGAGCAGATAACGACCGTCCCCAAACCAAACGGGCCCTTCGGCCCAGCGCATCCCGGACGCGATCTTTTCGACTTTGGCCGCGTTCAGCCGGTACTTGGCAAAGCCGGGATCAAGGATTCTGATGAGTGAATCTGGATAGCGCTCGCTCGGCTGCCAATCGGCCCGGGGCCGACTCGTCATGCTGGCTAGAGACGCACTCGCAATCGTCGTTCTGAAAAAATCTCGGCGATTCATGGTTGGGGTGTAATTCGAGTTTAGGTTCGGTTTGAGCGTGAGAGCGAGTGAACACACTCTGTCTAGCCCGCGAAGGTCATGAATTGCAAATGATAGTTATTGACCGACCCGGTCTCAGGATAGCTCAGGACGGACTCGCGCCGGCGCCGGGTTTGCGCCTAAAGTGGCCCTATGCGAATCGAAAAACGGGAAACCATCGCGGCAATCATGGAGAGACTCCGTCCTGATGTGCAATTGATTCACGCCACGGTTGAAGTGACGGAAACCTGCAATCAGGAAGGTCCCACAAAAACCGCGAAATGGACCTATTCGGAAACCTGCCTGAGCGCGCAATCGGGCCGACTCTTCGCAGGAAATCTCCCGTTCGCGACTTCGCAATTTCAAGGGGAAGGCCCAATTTTCGCGGCGCTGAATGAAGCGATTTATGGCCGTGAAATGAAGGAGGGCCGCCATCAGCGGACCGGTCCTCTGACCACCTATCAGAGCGACGACGGAAAAGCGGTCACGCGAACTTACAAAGCGGTCGTCGAATTCAAGGTGAAGGAACTCGGCGAGGGCGTTTCGTAGATTCGTGAGAGCTTTTGCCAACATTTGCCAGCGCTGCCGAGGAGTTTCTGCTTGATTAGAGCGGGGCAATATCGGTAAGAACCGTTGATAATTAACGGCCTGCATGCGGGTGAAGTTTATTCGGCTGGCCTCAGGGTAATGAAAAAAACAAACGCTTCGACGCGCAGCGGCGTTCTCGCGGGTGGAAATTGGATCATCGATCAGGTCAAGATGATCGATGTCTATCCTCAGCGAGAGCAGCTTGCGAATATCCGCGGCCAGTCTCAAGGAACCGGAGGCGCGCCGTTTAATGTCCTGGTGGACCTGGCGCGTCTGAAGGCGCCATTCCCCTTGAGCGCAGCCGGTCTGGTCGGCAAGGATTCTCTCGGCGATGAGATTTTCACCATTTGCGAGCGTCATAAGATCGATACCCGGCTGCTCAACGCAACGGCGGACGCGCCGACCTCCTATACCGATGTGATGACCGAACTGGAAAACGGACGGCGGACCTTTTTTCACAACCGGGGAGCCAATGCGCTTTGGGATGGCAGCGAGATAAAATTTGCCCGGAGCAAAGCGCGCATTTTCCATCTTGGTTATCTCTTATTGCTCGACGCGATTGACGCGCCCGACCGCGTTTTTGGCACGCACGCCGCGCGTATTTTGTCGCAGGCACGCGAAGCGGGGCTGAAAACCAGCGTGGATGTCGTGAGCGAAGATAGTGATCGCTTCACTAGAATCGTCTCGCCGGCGCTGAAGCACGTGGATTACTGCATTCTCAACGAGATCGAGGCGGGAAAAACCGCGGGCTTCAAAATCCGCCAGCCGGACGGGGTTCTCGACACCGTGGCGTTGAAGCATGCAGCCGGTGCTCTTCTGCAGATGGGCGTAAAGGAAATTGTGGTTATTCATTTCCCGGAAGGGGCCTTTGCCCGCACGCGCAAAGGCGACGATTTTTGGCAATCCTCTTTAAAGCTGCCACCCAAGTACATCGCCGGAACGGCTGGAGCGGGTGATGCCTTTTGCGCGGGGGTTCTGTTTGGCCTGCACGAAGGTTGGGAGCTGAACAAGTCGCTGCTGGTCGGGGTCTGCGCGGCGGCCGCGTCGCTTTCCCACCCCACGTGCACCGATGGAATGCGCGACCTGAATTCCTGCGTCGCGCTGGCCAAAAAGTATCGTCCGCGCCCGGCACTCGATCCAGAAGATTGATTCGATCAATGTAGCGGCGTCTCGTCAGAGTGACGCCGCTTAAAATTCAGCGCCCCGGCCAAAGGCACAGCAACTCGCCACCAAAATGCATCTTTCCAGCCGCCTTCTAAACGCCGTCACCGCTGTTTTAGAATCGGCCCGGGGCAAACCGGCTGATGTGGTTCTTCGCTCGACGCTGCGCGGCCACGCGCTTGAGCCCGAAGAGAAGCGATTAGTGAGCCGCTCGGTCTTCGCTTATTTCCGGTGGCTTGGCTGGCTGGACCAATCCAAACCGCCGCGCACCCAAATCGCAGAGGCATGGAAATTGGCCGATACTTTCGCGCAAAATCCAAGAGCCATCTCCGACGCTGACCTGATGGCGCACGCCTTGCCGCCGTGGGTTCACCAGGTCATGAATCTTTCGCCGGATTTTTTACGCGAATTGCAACGCGAGCCGCGTCTCTGGCTGCGGGCACGGCCAGGGAGCGGGGAAGAATTAGCGCAAAGATTGCCCGGCGCGCGAAGGCATTCCGCGGTGCCGGATGCCCTTTCTTACAACGGCCCAGCCGATTTATTTCACACCGCGGAATTCCGCTCCGGCCAGTTCGAAATCCAAGACCTCAGCTCGCAAATTGTCGGCCACTTATGCGCGCCCCGCGAAAGCCAAACCTGGTGGGACGCCTGCGCGGGCGAGGGTGGCAAAACGCTGCACCTCTGTGACCTGATGGGCAATAAGGGCCTGGTCTGGGCGTCCGACCCCTCGCAATGGCGCCTGGACATTTTTAAGCGCCGCGCCGCTCGCGCCGGACTTTTCAATTACCGGATCAAGGCGTGGCCGCAAAACAACCAACTTCCGACTAAAACAAAATTCGACGGCATCCTGGTCGATGCACCCTGCACCGGGATCGGCACGTGGGGAAGAAATCCTCACGCGCGTTGGACGACGCAACTATCCGACGTGGATAAACTGGCGTGTCTCCAAAGCCAGATTCTCGGCGCGGTGGCCTCTTCCCTAAAGCCGGGGGCCAAACTCATTTATTCCATATGCACTCTAACGAATGCCGAAACACGCGGGGTCGCGGATTTGTTCGAAGCAACCCATCCGCGCCTCACCCCGGAACACGCGCCGAATTTTTTGGCGCCAGACGAAAAAGCCGCTCGCTTCGAATTCCTCCCGCAACAGGTTCATGCGAACGGAATGTTTGTCGCGCTCTGGTGCACCCCGAGGTAAGGAAATAAGGAAATAAAGAAATAAAGGTCTAAAGCAGTTGACAAACCTTCCGCATCTTCCCACGATGCCAAAGTCTTTTCAGGAGGGTTCGAATGATCAATTCGGTTTCGCTGCAGATTCGCCGGTTCTCGTTTTTGTACCGGCATGTGAACAGCATTCTATTCATGTGGCGCCCAACTAAACACCGCCGCGCGAAAGTTTTGCGAACTTCCCCGGGCGACCGAGCCTGCGTCATATTCGTCGCGATCCTGTTCATGGTTTTCGGCAAAAGCCATGCTCAAGAGTCGCTCACAAACGGAGGGAATCACCCGGGAACAATCCCCGCGAATAAAACAAATACCTATATCTTTAGCGGGAGCGCGGGAGATAACATCGTCTTACGGGTCGGCGCGACCAATGTGGTCCCGCGCATTGATCTCTACGGTCCGAGCGGAACGTTGATCGGCTCCGCGCCGACGAGCGCGCCGGGCGGAGGCAGCCGGGATGCTGTTTTCACAGTGCAGCTTGCCAGCAGCGGGACATTCACCGTTGGCATCAGCAGCTACTACGCCGGCGGGACGGGGCCTTATTCGCTCCGCTTCGCCCAAATTCCGGGATCTTTCTCGGTGCCGGGCGGTGATGATGGCGGAGCATTAGTGAACGGTGCACATAACGCGGGGACGGTCGATCTCGGCGACCTGGACGTGTGGACCTTCACCGGAAACGCCGGCGACAACATCCAGTTGCGCATGGGCGGCACGAATGTTGTGCCCCGAATCGATCTGTATGGGCCCACCGGTACGTTAATCAGTTCCGAGCCGCAAACTGCACCCGGTGGCGGGAGCCGGGATGCGCTCTTGACGACCCAATTAAGCGTGAGCGGCGCCTTCACGGTGGTGGTCAGCAGCTACTATCTCGGAGGAGCGGGTGGTTATTCGTTAACCTTGGCGCGGGCTCCGGGCGCAATCACCGTTTCGACCGGAGATGAAGGCGGCCCGCTCACCAATGGCGCTCAACACTTCGGAACACTTGATGTGGGCGATTTGGATCTCTGGAGTTTTACGGCGGACGCGGGAAACAGCATCCAATTGCGCATGAACGGAACCAATGTCGTACCCAAACTTGACCTTTACGGACCGGATGGGACCCTCATTAGCAGTGTCCCCGCCGTCGCGCCAGGAGGTGGGAGCCGGGATGCTGCCTTGAGCACGCAACTCGCGGTGGGGGGCATATTTACGGTGGTGTGCAGCAGCTATTATGAGAATGGCGCGGGAAGCTACGTGCTGAATTTTATAAAAATCCCGGGGGAATTCACCCTCTCTCCGGGAGATGAAGGCGGTGCGCTCACCAATGGGTGGCTCCATAGCGGAACGATTGATCTCGGTGATTTCGACGTCTGGACTTTCGATGGAAACACGGGCGACAACGTCGAATTGCGGATGGGCGGGGTGAATCTTGTCCCACGGATCGATCTTTATAATCCCGGCGGCGTTTTGATCGATTCCGTCCCGGAGGTTGCTCCGGGTGGAGGAAGTCGCGACGCCATCTTGACGAATCGCCTCGCGACCAACGGAACTTTTACGGTCGTTGTCAGCAGCTATTACTTCAACGGCAGCGGAGATTACGCACTGACTCTGGCGCACGAGCCAGGCGAAATCTTTGCCTCGACGGGCGACGAAGGCGGCGTGA
>DASYTB010000623.1:0-8498 GCA_036002705.1 Verrucomicrobiia bacterium | reverse complement strand
CCGGCGTATCCAGCTTCTTGAGAATTGCTTTGGTGCCTTGGGAGAGCGTGAACATCTTCTCCTGCGTCAGGTCCATCCGCGCGGAAGCGAGGCTGGAAATGATATAGATGCCCGCGAGCAACAGGAACATCGCGAGGATCCCGCCCGCGGAAAACAGAAAATTCTCGATACTCTTCTTTTGACTAACCATGAAAACTCTCCTTTCGAACTCGAATTAACCAGCGCGATGACCGCGAATAATCACTGCCGTCGTGAAGAGACAGAAAGCAATGATTCCTATGTAAAATACGACGTCGCGTGTATCGATGACCCCGCGACGAAACGTCTCGAAGTGCGTCATGACGCTGAAAGACGCGACCGCCTCGATCAAACCAGGCTTATCGGTCAAATTCTGCAACATATCGGTCACCGGCGGCCAGCCCGCCAGGATCAGGAACAAACAAATGACCACCGAGAGAATAAAGCTGATCACCTGGTTGCGCGTGAGCGCGGAAGTCATGCAGCTAATTGCAAGATAAGCGCCGGCCATGAGAAGGCTGCCGACATAAGCGCAAAAAATTACGCCGTTATCGGGATGTCCCAAATAGTTCACGGTGAGAACAACCGGAAAGGTGCAGATCAGCGCCAGGGCGAGAAACGCCCAGGAGGCCAGAAATTTTCCCACAATCGCCTGCCAGGCTGTGATCGGCATAGTCAGGAGCAATTCAATCGTGCCCATGCGCCGTTCCTCCGACCAGAGCCGCATGCCGACGGACGGAACGAGGAACAGATAAAGCCACGGATGCCAGAGAAAAAAGGCTTCCAGGTTCGCCTGGTTCCGCTGGAAAAAACCGCCTGCCATGAAAGTGAAAAATCCGGCGAGCAGCAGAAAAATAACGATGAAGACGTAAGCCACGGGCGAGGCGAAATACGCCGACATCTCCCGCTTTGTAATCGCTTTTACGTTCGCAACAGCACTGTTCATTTCGATTCCTCCTTCGAAGCGGGACCAGTCTCGGGCAGCGTGATGTTTCGGAAGACTTCATCCAGCCGTCCTTCCTCCGTGTGCAACTCTTCGAGATGCCACCGTTGGGCGACCGCGATCTCCGAGACTGTTCGGGCGAGTTCACCGTCGCTGGAAGTATTCTTCGGATAAATCCGCGCGGTCACTCCGCCTGCATCCTCTTTTACGATCATCACCTTGCGCGCCGCGCCATTCTGCGCCAGACGCTCCTTCACTTCCGCGGCGGTAACGCCCTGCACGCGAATCAAGACCGCGCCCGAAAGATCGGACTTGTGTTTCAATTGCGCGGGCGTTCCGTTTGCCACGATTTGGCCGCGATCGATAATAATCGCGCGCGAACAAACCGCCTCGACTTCCTCGAGAATGTGCGTCGAAAAAATAATCGCCTTCTTTTCACCCATTCGCCGGATCAACGTCCGAACTTCGTATTTCTGGTTCGGATCGAGACCATCCGTCGGCTCATCCAGGACGAGAATCTGCGGATCGTGAATGATCGATTGCGCGAAGCAAGTGCGGTGACGGTAACCCTTGGAGAGCGTATCCACGCTCTGATGGATCACCCCTTCGAGGAAACACATTTCCACCACGCGATTGACCGCCTTTTTCCGCTCGTCGCCCTTCAATCCGCGCAATTCCGCCGTGAAATTGAGAAAGCCATAGACGGTCATGTCCGAATAGGCGGGCGCGTTTTCCGGCAGATACCCGATGAGTGCCTTGGCGGGAAGCGGGTTTTCCACCATATCATATCCGCCGACGGTAATCTTCCCCTCGGTGGGCGGAATAAAGCCGGTGAGCATCCGCATGGACGTGGATTTCCCCGCGCCGTTCGGCCCGAGAAATCCGAGCACTTCGCCGCGTTCCACCGAAAAGGAGACGTGATTCACGGCCACTTTCGGGCCAAAAGTTTTAGTCAGGTTTTCGACTTTAATCATTCCTGCAAACTCCGCGCACTCCGTTAAATTTGTTGAAACCAGCGGCCGGTTCCTGGTTCAAGCCTTGCCGGCCAATAATACGCGTACGTATTTTTAAGGCTTACGAATAGGCTGTTATTTACACCATTTGTCAAGTCCTGCAAATTTTTTGAATGGCACGGGCGCCCGACGGGGGACATCTTGCCACGGCCACCGTGCCAATTGGTTATTAGAAGTCGGAATGAGCGGAGCGCGGACATTCTTATCCGCAGCTATTTAATTTAGGGCGGGGCGGGGGAATTAGCCCAGATTTTCCAAGGAGATCGCAGACTGGCTGATGACCGCAAGGGCCCAAGGGCTATCTTTCATCTGGACTTGCGGACAAAAATGTCCGCGCTCCATTCTTCTTTTATGTTGGATTTGCGCCTCAACCTAAAACCTCGAACACGCTCCCTCTCAGTCGTAAGGGAGCGTTCAATTCCCCCAGTTCGTTCCGAAGTTAATGGTTATATCAAATTGCGCCAACAAACTTTTCTTGCCGAACGTAATAGTTCCGCCAAAATGAAAACAAGGAGAGAAAGTATGAGGATTCAGAGCATTTTGGGATTGATCTTTTTCGTTTTTCACGCGGCCGCGGGCGATTTCAAACATATCACCATCGACGGATCTTTTGGGGACTGGGCGGGCGTGGCGCCAGCTTTCCAGGATCCCGCCGATAGCACCACTTCCGTTGATTACGGCGATGTTTATGTCGCGAATGATGAGGATTATCTCTATTTGCGGTTTACGCTGCATGCAGCGGGGCTGCCCTTTAGTTCGCACGAAAATATTTTCATCGATGCGGATAATGACGCGACAACGGGTTTTCCGTTTCACGGGATTGGTTCCGAGATGCTGATCCAATCCGGAACCGGCTATGAAGAAAGAGGCGGGACGTTCAACGATGGTTTCAATATCAATGGCCTGGATTGGGCGGCGGCGCCAACGACAAGCGGAACGGAGTTCGAAGTGCGGATCTCTCGAAACTCGGCATTCTCTTCGGATCCGTCGGGGCCCGTTTTTGCGGCCGATACGATCAGCTTTGTTTTGGAAGCGGAGACTTCGAATTTCGCTTCGGCGGATTTCGCGCCCGACGATGGTGGTTTTGCTTACACTTTCGCCGCTGCTCCCTCGCCCGCGACGACAAACCAGACGTTGGTCAATTTGAACTCGACCTGGCAGGTGAGCAGCACCGGCAGCATTTCCGGAACAGATTGGCGGCAACCAGGGTACGATGACACACAAAACGGTTGGACATCCGGCGCTGGCCTGTTCGGCTTTACCACCAATGCCGCCGCTTATCCCGCGGCGATTCAAACGCCGTTGTCGGGCGACAACTGGTATTTTCGCACGCATTTTCAATGGAGCAATGATCCCGCGAGTGTGATTCTCGTCGCGTCTAATTATCTGAGCGACGGGGCGATTTTCTATCTGAATGGCGTCGAAGTGAAAAGAGTGCGCATGGCTTTCGGCACGGCTGCAGCCGGAGGTCCACCGGTCAAAGGGCAGGCGGAAATTGCGGGATTTGATACTGGCCCGCTTTTGGTTGGGGATAATTTGCTTGCGGTGGAAGTGCATCAAACAGCCGGCGATACCGCCGACCTTGTTTTCGGAATGTCTCTGACCGCGGCTCGTCAATTTCCGGTCGTCTTTACGGATGCGAGTTTGCCGCCGGACCGAACCGTCGGAGCGGGAGATGCAACCTCCTTTTTCACCTCATTCGTCGGCACCGAACCATTGTCGTTCCAATGGCTCAAGAACGGCGCGACGATTCCCGATGCGACGAATGCGACCCTGACGCTGAAGCCGGTTTTGTCGGGCGACGCCGGCAGTTATTCATTGCGCATTGCCAACTCCTTCGCAACGAATACCAGCCGCGCGGCCGTGCTAACGGTCACCAATTCGCCGGTGCGCCTTGCCAATGCCACCGAACCCGCCGATCAAACGGTCACCGAAGGAGAATCGGCCAGTCTTACGGTCGATGCAGTAGGTTCGGCGCCACTGAGCTATCAGTGGCTCAAGGAAGGAGCGCCGATTTCCGGAGCAACCAACGCGAGTTTCATCATCGCGGATGTCAGATCGTCCGACGCAGGCAATTATAGCGTGGTTGTGACGAACCCGTTTCCTTCTTCGGTCACCAGCCGCGCGGCTCGGCTGACAGTGACGGCGGATACCAATGCCCCGACGATCACCAGCGTGGTCGGCTCGCCAAACAGAATCACGCTCGCTTTCTCGGAACCTGTTTTACCGGCGTCCGTGACCAATACCGCGAATTACATCGGTGTGGGACTGAGTGTCGTCTCGGCCGCGGCGGATACAAACGATGCGACAAAAGTGGTTTTGGCCACCAGTCCCCAGACGCTCGGACAAACCTATACGATCACCGTTAACAATGTTCTGGATCGATTTAATAACGCGGTGGAAGCGAACACGCGTCAAACCTTCAAATCGAGCATTGTCATCGATGGCTCGTTCGATGACTGGGCGAATGTCCCCCTGGCGTTTACTGATCCCCAGGATGCCACCGACTCGTTGGATTATAAGGATGTTTATGTCACGCATGATGATAAGTATATCTATATGCGCTTGACCTTCTGGGTGCCCGGCGATCTGAGCGATTTCCACAACAATATTTTTATCGACGCCGACCAGGACGTAACCACGGGTTACAGTTTCAGCGGAATTGGCTCAGACGTGTTGATCCAAAGCGGTGCCGGGTATGAACAAGTCGCGGGAACCTTCAATAACGGTACGGTCAGCGGTCTCGACTGGCAGATTGCTCCCCAAGGCCCGGCGAGTGAAGTGGAATTCCGCATTTCGCGTTCCGCAATTTATGACAGCAGTGGCTCTCCGGTTTTTAAGACGAACGTCATCGCCTTCGCGCTCGAATCGGAAAACGCGGGTTTTGCCACGCGTGATGTCGCCCCCGATGCCGGTGGGTTTGCCTATACGGTGACTTCCATTTCTGGGGAAGTAGGGACCGTTGCGATTACGCGAAACACTCAAGGTCAAATCATCGTATCATGGACCGGCGATGGCCGTCTTCAAACCCGGCCTTCTCTGACCACCGGAGCCTGGGCGGATGTACCGGGCGCCACCTCGCCCTACCCGGTGGACTCGAGCGCGAAAGAGGCGTACTATCGGCTGGCACTGTAAAGTACGATATGCCTTGTGCTTTATTCCTTATGGCGTGGTTGGGCGTTATGCTGCCGAGCCGCGCTCTCGGTCTGCTGGTTCCCGCCTATTTTGATCCGGGATCCAGTAGTGCAGATTGGAGCGCGCTGACCGCCGCCTCCGCGCGCATCCCGCTCGCGGCGATCATGAACCCGAACAACGGCCCTTCGACTTCCGCGAAAGCAGCCTACATGCAAGCCATTTCCCAAGTGCGCAACGCCGGCGGACGCGTTATCGGCTATGTCTATTCCTCCTACGCCAATCGGCCCATCGAGCAGGTCAAAGCCGATATCGACCGCTATAACTCCTATTACACTCTGGATGGTTTTTTCGTGGACGAGGTGACGAACGACAACGTACCCGCCCATCTAGCGTATTATGGAGAGATCTATCGATATATTAAAGAAAAGCAGCCGACAGATTGGGTCGTGGCAAATCCAGGAATTAACACGCTCGAAGTCTATCTCACGCAGCCCGCGGCGGACACGCTCGTGACCTTCGAGCATTTTACCGGTTACGACAATTACCGCCCGAATACCTGGACGCAGAGCCACCCCGCGACTTCATTCGCGCATTTGTGCTATGGCGTGTCGTCACCCACCACGATGACGAACTATGTGCAGCTCGCGCGGGCGCGCAACGCCGCTTACATTTACGTGACGGATGATAGCGGAAATAATCCGTGGGATACGTTGCCATCTTATTGGGAGCAGGAAGTGGCGCGGATCGAACAATTGAACCGCGAGGCCGCCAGCAATCATCCGCCCGTCTTGCAAATCTTCCGATCAGGCGCCAACTCGGCCACCATCAGCGTTTCTGGCGCGCCCGGTCGTTACATTTTGAAGGGTTCGACGAATTTGCGCGATTGGCAGCCGGTGGTCACGAATGTCTCGCCCGACGGCCAGTTTTCCGCTTCCGATCCGGCTCAAACGGAACTTCCAAAGCGCGTTTACCGGGCTGAGGAATAGATTCGGCGACCGCTCAATGCATGTTCATGGCTCGCAAAAATAGCCAGTTCTGGCCGCCAACAGATATTGGAATGTCCACCGAGGAGCCCGTCACGGTACCATTGCTCAGATACTGCCAGTTCTGAAGATCAAGCGACGATTGCACCTTGAACTGTTGTCCGTAATCACCAGTGACGGTGAGCACGAGACCGCCCTTTCCGCCGCGCAACGCGAGCCGAACGGGATTGTCACTGATGATGCCCGGCTGAGTCGTTACCGTGACTTCGGCCGAATTGGGTGAATCGCCCGCCGAATTCGAGGCGCGAATTCGATAAGTGTAGGACGTGTTCGCCGGGAGGTTCAAATCGCTAAAGGAGGTGGTGTTCGCGGAAAGGCTGCCCAGGCTGGTCCAATTCGAGCCAGAACCAGCGCGGCGCTCCAACGCGTAACTTGTTTCATTCGCCACATCGGTCCAGGAGAGATCAACGCGGGAACTCGAAACGACACTCGCGGTTAAAACGGGCGCGAAGGGAATTTGTGGGAGCCCCGCGGAAACCGTCACGGTGGTGAACGCGCCCTGGCTCGGATTCAAGTAAGTGCCTCCACCACTTTGCTCGAGCTTGATCGCTCGAACCATGTAAACATACGTTCCGCTGCTTACCGGATCCGAAAAGGACGTGCCCGTGACGAAATCGCTTTTGATTCTGCTGTAGGGCCCATCGGAACTGGATGCGCGATAGATGTAATAGCCTTGGATATTGCTGTCAGGCGATGCGTTCCAACTCAGACGCGCCTTTCCGGAGCCGGAGGCGCTCAGACCTGCGACGGGCTGGACTGGACTCAGGCGCAAAGTAGGATCGCCCAGCAGCGCGAGGTGCACCTGGCTGGTGCCCTGGACCCAGGGTTCATAAAGAGTGTTGGTTGCATTGTTCTGTGAAATGAGCATGCAATAGCCAATCGGCATCCCCATCGACATCGGGAAGTTCATCGTGTGCGGCGCGCCGGAATAAGTCGAGGTCAGGACCCAGCCCGAGCCAAGCGGCGCGCGCAGGAAGTTACTTTCATTATTCCAATCGCCGAAGTAACTGCCCATCCACATCGTAAAAACGACCTTGATATCCTGAAGCGCGAAATCGTCGGAAGTGGCTACACCAGTCGAATAGTAATAACTTCCGCCACCGCTGCCGTAACTCCAGAGGTAGCTTCCGCTGCTTGCCGCGGGAAGATAACTATCCCAACCTACTTCGTCCACGTTGTTGATATCAAAGAAGCCCGCCCAGTTTCGCCAGGCGCTTCCACTTATCGGATCGGTCCCCTTGTCCGAGAAATTATCGCAAATCAGCCCTCGTTTTTGCACAGGAAGTTGCGCGAATCGGAACGCGTGATCCTTGTTCAGATACTGCCGCATTAGATCGACTTCAGAACGTGAATTAGCCTTGTTCGAGTAGCACGTCATGTTATTGAGATCCACACGTCCGACCATCAGCTCGGCGGGTGACGGAAGGGTGCTTTGGTCAAATTTGCCGTCTCCAGGCACATTCCAATTCGTCTGCCGCTCCGCGCTCGCGTCGTTGACAGTCGAGTCGGTCCAGGTCCCGTCCATGTCGGCGTAATAGACATCTGCGGGCCATGCGCCCTGATGATTCGGGTGCCCATCTGGAAAGATATCGCCCGAGTAGGGCACGGGAATGTGCCCAAAAAGGAAGACGGCATGGACATTCCCTGTGTCCGAGTAATAGATTGACTTGATCGTGTCTTTCACCGATTGCGGGGAGTCGTTCATCGAAACGTCGCGGCGAACCACCGTCCAGCCTTCGCCGGTCAGGTCGCTCTGAAGCTGATTCAGCTCGGCGGAAAGTGGCCCGGCCAGCGAACTTTCCACCAGCAGCACGAGTTTCCCCCAATAATCAACGGCCGCCAGATGAATGCCCGAGGCGAGATAGCCATAGCCGATATAGCCAGGGCCCGTGTGCTTTATGAACTTGTATTCGTATCGAACGCCCGCGGAGACTCCCGTGTCCGTCCAGCTGTTCTGTCCGCCGCCAATCGTCGTGAGGGGCTGCCAGCCGGACTCCATCGTACGCCGATAAATATCGTAACTGGTTGCATCCGAATCTCCAGGCCAGGAGAGAGCAATTTGCGAGGGTGATTCCTGGACCGTCGCGCTCACTTCCACCGAAAACTTCTTCGGCGGATTAGTTTGCGCGACGGCATGTGGCAAAGTCAAGACACAGGCAACTGTTATGGATGTTAGCAAGCGGAAACTGCACGCCATGCTGTCTCTTTTACACTGCGCCCGAACACCCCACACTCGGAGCACGGCTTGTTTTGACCTTGCGCCAAAAGAGCGGACGAGCCTCAGAAGTCGCCTGAGCGGAATAGGGCCTCAATTTTGAGAGCCTCTCCACCAGAGGGCGAAATCGG
>DASYTB010000622.1:0-6014 GCA_036002705.1 Verrucomicrobiia bacterium | reverse complement strand
ACGCAGGCAGGCTCCGTTCTGATAGAGTTTCCGCGCGTTTGGCCGCCGTCTTCAGGATCACATCATAGCGCGGCCGATTTTTTGAAAGATTCTTCCGCCCGCCCCGTATTCTCCTCAAGGCTGTTCGTCTTGGGACGCAACCTGGAGAGGGAGAAAAAATGGAGACACTGATTAGAGCCTTGCTGGTCGAGAGCGATTCCAAATTCGCCCGGCTCCTGCGGGAGAGTCTATCTGGTCTCACCGGCAGTCGGATTGATCTTTCGACCAGCGAGACGCTGGCTGACGCGATTGAGCGTCTGCAACAGGGCCGGTTTGACGCGATTCTCCTCAATTTCTCGCTGCCGGACAGCGACGGCCTGCCCACTTTCACCCGGATGCACGCCGAGGCTCCCAGCCTGCCCATCGTCATTCTAACCTGCCACGAAAACGAAGCGCTTGCGCTGCAAGCGGTTCGCCACGGCGCGCAGGACTATCTCGTAAAATCGAAGGTGGATGGGAAGATTCTTTCGCGCGTGATCCGTTACGCGATCGAGCGAAAGCGCAGCGAACTAAAGCTGATCAGCACCAACAGTGAACTGCTCAAAACCAACTATGATCTCGCGCGCAGCGAGGAAGCCCTGCGGCGCGCCCTGGAAGAACTGCGCGCCTCTCACCAGCGTCTCAAAGCCGCGCAGCTCCAACTGATTCAAGCCGCAAAAATGGAATGCGTGGGGACGCTCGCCGCGGGGGTGGCTCACGAGGTGAAGAATCCGCTCCAGACGATTCTCATGGGACTATCTTACCTGTCGAAGAATATGCCCAGCGCCGACCAGACCGTTTTTATCGCTTTAAGTGACATGCGCGACGCGGTTAAACGGGCGGACGCGATCGTGCGCGACCTGCTCTACCTCTCCGCGGCCCGTCAGCTCGAGATCCAGCCGGAGGACATCAACACCGTTCTGGAGCATTCACTCTCTTACGTAAATTACGATCTCATCCGTTCGCGGGTCGAAGTTGAACGGGATTTAGCCAAAGACCTTCCGCTCGTTCCCCTGGACAAACCGAAGATGGAACAAGTCTTCATCAACCTCTTTGTCAATGCGATTCACGCCATGCCCAACGGCGGCGGGTTGCATCTTCGAACGCGCCGCGCTCAGAACCCCGACCAGGAAGAGACATTAGAAAAGTTTCAACCCGGCGAACCGCTTGTCCTCATCGAAATCGAGGATACTGGAAGTGGGATCCCGAGTGAAAAACTACCGCGCATTTTCGAGCCCTTTTTTACCACGAAACCAAACGGCGTCGGAACGGGGCTCGGCTTGCCCGTCAGCAAGCAGATTGTCGAACTCCACGGCGGCGCGATCACGCTCGGTGCCGGCGCCCAGGGCGGAGCACGAGCCAGTTTATTGCTAAAAGTTGAACAGGAGAATCATGAAAAAGAAACGAATTTTGCTAATTGATGATGAAGTCGGATTCACACGCCTTCTCAAGTGGAATCTCGAACAGACGGACGACTACGAGGTGCGTGTCGAAAACGGCCCCGAACAGGCCGTGAACGCGGCGCGCGAATTTCAACCGGACGTCGTCCTGTTGGATGTGATCATGCCTCGCATGATCGGCAACGAAGTCGCCCAGCGTTTACGCGCGGACAAATTCTTCGGAACGACGCCGATCATTTTTCTCAGCGCGGTGGGAGGCCGAAAATCCGGCGAAGCATGCAATGGGGCGCTCGACCAGTTTCCATTTATCAGCAAGCCCGCCAGCGTTGAAGAGCTGATCGACGGGATAGAACGTCACTTGCCAAAGGTCCCGCGGGAACGGACCACCTTTCCGCCGCCGCGCGCCCCTGCCTCAGTGCTCAGATTTTAAAGTCAGGTCAAACAACTAACTAGAAGGTCGCATATGATGACGATGCCAGCGAAAAAACGAGTTCTCATCGTGGATGACGAACCAGGCTTCACCCGCCTGCTCAAACTGAACTTCCACCATACGGGCCGTTACGCGGCCGAGGTGGTGAACGATGCGTCGGCCGCTGTCGAAGTGGCGCAACGTTTCGTGCCCGACATCATCCTGCTCGATGTGATGATGCCGGGGATGGATGGCGGCGAAGTGGCCAATCGCATCCACGCGCTTCCGACGCTGCAAAACACGCCCATCCTATTTCTGACGGCGGCGATCAAGAAGCAGGAGCTTGCGGCGAATAAGGGCCTTTGCGGGGGAATTCCCTTCATGTGCAAGCCGGTGGAATTTCAGGACGTGGTGGAACACATCGAAAAGCAATGCGGCGGCAGGATGGCAGCCGGTTCCTAGCCGCAAATAGCGGTGCTCGTCAGAGCACCGCTATTCTGTAAGCCGGACGGAAACGACGATGACCGGGGCCTATTCAAGGATCTTCTCCGCATCGTCACAGAGTTGTGATGGAGTCAGTAGGAGGCAGCGACCTGGAGAAGGTGGTTATGCCCGCGAGAATTCCCCCTCGGTGAAGGCCGATTTGGGAAGGGTTCGTTTGATTTCGGCCAGGCGATAGCCGAAGCCGGGGCCGTCGATGGTTGTGAGGTCCACTTGGCCCTGGCGGCGGGTGTAAACTCCGGGATGGACGGTGGCTTCGGGCTTCGATGCTTCGGGGTAGTACTGCATGGAATTGGTTTCCACGCCCATGATGGTCTCGGCGTGGGCGGCGAGGAGGAGATGCGGAATTTGAGCCAGCATTGGATTGCTCAAGTCCTGGACCATCAAAGTCATGCCGTGGGCTTTGGCCCAGCAGAGGCTGAGGATTGCGCCGGTCTGGGTTTTGCACGTCTTGAGGGCAACGCCCGTCCAGCCGAGGTCCCGGCCAAGGCGGACGAGTTCCCAGTCATGCGCGCTTTCGTCCATGAAAAGCGGTTTGCGAGCTGAGACCGCGCGAACGTCGAGGCTGTGTTCTTCCAAGTCATACGGGAACGGTTGCTCGACGTAGAGGATCATGCCGTAGGTGCGCGGTTGTTCGTCCAGGAGGCGGTCGAGAATGCAGGTGACGTAGGTAGGTTCGGTGACGGTGCAGTTGAAATCAACGGTGAGCCAGAGCACGCCGGTTTGCTGGGCGACTTTTCCCACGCGCGCGATCCGGTTGTAATCCCAGTCTGAATCATTCCCACGCAATTTTATTTTGAGGCAGCGAACGCCATCGCGTTCGACCCAGTCCTTCAGCAAAATGGGATAGCCGTCATTTGGTTCTGAACCGGTGAGATCGGACGATTCAATGGCGTCCGTTCCTCCGACGAGATGCCAGGCCGGGAGCTTTTCTTTTCTGTGTCCGAAGAAATCCGCGGGATATTTGTTGGCGAATGAGACGCTGGCGTTCTGGGCGGATTGAAGGTAGCTCGACAGGTCGCGGTGCATGAAGGTCGAGGTGTACGTCTCGTAAATTGGGACGGCATTCAGGTTGCCGAACGCGTCGTGCAAGGCGATATCGAAGGCGGAGCAGCAAACCAGCGCGGCGAGCCAGGGCATCTGTTCGCTGGCCTCGCGTTTCGCGTTGAAGCGTTGCAGCTCCCGCGGGAGGCACTCCTCAATGAATGCATGGCCGACCTCGAGCGGATGGCCGCTCGCTTCGACATCCAGCCAGGTGCGCGCGAGTTGAAGGGTGAACTCCTGGAGAGCGTCGCGCCTGGTTTCATACGAAAGGGTCGAGGGCCACACCCAGGAAACGCTCAGCGGCGTTTCGCCCCAGCCTTCCGCGGTTTTCCCGTTCGGATTCGCCACGCGCATGCAGACGCGGGCGCACGTTACGCCGGTGACCGTTTCGGGGCCAAATTTGAGGGGCACCCGATTCTGGATCGGAATAAAAAACACCGAAGCCGCGATTGGGAATACGTCCGTTTTCCTGCGCATAGTGTGAACGCTAAGCTAGTCTATATTAGACAACGGAACGGCGGGGAAGTTCAATCCCAAAAATGGATAGTGTGTCAGTGCCAGTGCGTCTCCGCTGGCTTTTCTTTTCTCCGGGCTCCTCTAACGTGTCTTGTGCGGGTTTATCTGGACCATCAATCCACCACCCCAATGCTTCCCGGAGTTCAGGAGGCGATGGGGCCTTTTCTCCGTGCACGTTTTGGGAATCCCTCAGCCCTCCACGCGGAAGGGATCGCGGCGCGCGACGCGATCTCCAGAGCACGCCAGCAGGTTAGCGAATTTCTCGGGGCTGAATCGTCGGACGAAATTATTTTCACCGGGAACGGAACAGAAGCGGTTAACCTGGCCATCAAAGGCGCCGCTTTCGCGAATCAAAGACGTGGAAAACATATCGTTCTCAGCGCGGCGGAGCACCCGGCAACCAACAAATCCGTGGGGTGGCTTGAATCGATGGGGTTCACGGCGTCGATTGTTCCTGTGGACAACGAGGGGCGGGCGAGCCCGGAAGCAGTGCAGGCAGCGCTTACTCCAGAGACGATTCTGGTCTGTTTGCACCATGCGAATCACGACCTCGGAACTATCCAGGACATTCAGCGAATCGGGGCAATGACAAGCGAGCGGGGCGCTCTTCTCTTCGTTGACGCGATTGCGAGCGCCGGATGGCTGCCGCTTAATGTGCAACAACTCCGCGTGGACCTCGTCGCTCTTTCGCCTCATCGGTTTTACGGACCGAAGGGCGTCGGGGTTTTATATCGCCATCGGCGGGCGCGTCTTCAGAGTCTGATTCATGGAGGCGAACAGGAAGAGGGCCGGCGCGCTGGAACGGAGCACGTGCCGGCCATCGTAGGTGCCGGGGCCGCGGCTGAGATCGCGCAAAAAGAATTTCGCGGACGCGTCGAGCACACTTCCCTGCTTCAGCGCAAAACCGTGGCCGCGCTATTTAAAAAAATCGAGTTTATCAAATTGAACGGCCCGCCTCCGGGCGCCCATCGCCATCCAGCGCACCTGAATCTGAGCGTCGAGTTTGTTGACGGTGAAGGCCTTGGGTTGATGCTCGACGTTCGCGGGATTGCCGTTGGGACCAGCACCGCGTGCGTTGCGAAAAACCTGCGTGTCCCCGCGGCGCTTGCCGCCATCGGATTGTCGGAATCGCTGGCGAAGGGCACCGTCCTGATCAGCTTTGGCCAGGAGAACAGCGAAGCGGAGGTTGATTACTTGGCGGAAACTCTGGCCAAATGCGTGACCACCCTTCGGGAAATGTCACCCGGTTGGGATGACTTCCGCAGGGGCCTTATTAAGTCGGAAATCGCCTCCGCGATCCGTGCAGATTCCTAACTAATCGCGGCAGATCTGCTCACGGTGGCAACCACAATAGCGACGTAGCGGAAGGCGCTTCATAGCAAATGGTGACCTGGAGTGCCTCTCTCGGCGAGAACTCACATTTTTGGCGGCGGATTCCCGCTCGGCGGAACATCGATTCCCAGTGCATCGGCCAGATCGATCTCATGTTCCTGCTCCTGGGCGATGATCTTGCGTAACGTTTCGCTCAGCGCGAATTCGCCGAGAGCTTCCGCCTGGCGAATGCGGTTTCGATAATTCCGAACGGTCTCCACCTCATTCTCGAGATCAAAGCGCAGCAGGTCTTCGGCTTTGTCCGAAAGCTTCACCGGCTTGGGCGTCACGGCCGGAGTGCCGCCGAGATAATCGATTTGTTTCGAAATCTTCAGCGCGTGATCCAGCTCCTCTTTGGCATGCTGCTCCAGTTCGCGAGCGATGTCCGTATAAGCCGCGCCCTTCAAAACCTGGCTGTAAACCACGTAAGCTATTATCGCCTGGTACTCGCGCGAAAGATCTTCATTGAGCAGTTCGATAAGCTTCTCGCGAGTGATATCTACATTCGAATCCATAAAATCCCTTTCTCCTCCGCCAGAAATAGAGCAGGAAATGAATCGCGATGTCAAACCCGCCAACGACTGTGAGACAACTCCGGACCGACGCCGAAGACTGTTTCCACTTTAGCTCCACGAACCGCGTTTGCTTGCGAGCCTTAGGTTTCGCTTCGGATTTTCCCTGCTTGTGACCCCGCCTCCCGATGCGACTATTCACCACAGAGATTGGCGGATCTGCTTTGGTCATTGTGTGGATTG
>DASYTB010000621.1:0-4778 GCA_036002705.1 Verrucomicrobiia bacterium | reverse complement strand
AGGCCGATCGGCAGGGGATCAGGCTTCCGGACAAGGACTATTGGTTCAGCTTTGCTCCCGAGCGGACAGCGACGGAGTTCAAGTCGATCGGCATGCTGACGCATGAGCTTTGGGATGTAAAAGAACTTTGCGAAATCATGTATGCGGCCAAGGTTCACGACATGAAAGGAATTCGCCGCGTGCCAGCCTCTTCGGACGATAATAATCAAACCGATTTCATTACCGATAAAAAGGCGAGCACGAACGATTTGGCGATTGTCACTCCCTACGAGATCAAGTTTCAGGGTTTTTCGACGGAGCTGGCGCATGTTTTGGAGGGCCTGGTTTCGGCCAAGCATTGCTTCGTCGTGAGAAACGTGGCGGTGGACAAGGCGCCCCCCGAGGAGGCGCAGGCGGCGGCGGCTCCACCGATCAATCCGATGATGATGATGAACCCGCGTTACTTCAATCGTTACACGCCTCCGCCTCCGCCCGCGGGCGTTGCTCCTCAACATCGGCCGGGGAACGTCCTGCTGGACGAGAATAAGCTTTTGGTGATTCTCCAGATCGATGCCGTTCGGCTCAAGGATGTAGCTAAACCGAAGCCCGCGGCAGCGGAGCGGGCAAAGCAAGTGGCCCAGGCGCAACAGTGAGAGAGTAGTCAGCCATGCAGTTTTTAAAGGCCCATTACGAAAAGATCATCCTGAGCATTGTGTTGCTGGGTTTGGCGGCGGCGGCGGCCTTAATGCCGCTGAAGGTCGCGCAGGAGCGGGAGAAGGAAGAGGAACGGAAGCGCTCAATTACCAATCCGACGCGAGTGAAGGAGCTTCAACCGGTGGATTTAACGAGCAACGTGGTGGTCCTGGCGCGGCTGGACAAACCCGAGCATCTGAACTACGCCGGAGACCATAATATTTTTAATCCGGCCCGGTGGCAGAAGCGGCCGGATGGCAGTATTTACAAGGCGGAAGACGCTGGCCCGAACGCGCTGAAGATTGTGGAGATCACGCCTTTGCGTCTCCAATTGAAATTTGAGGAAGTGATTCCAGCCCCAACCCCCCAGGACAAAATCCGCTACCGTCTTTCGGTGCTGAATGAGATGCAACGGCCCGGAGCGCGGAGCGGAGTTCCGCGAGACGCGGGACTCCGGGAGAAGAACAACATGTTCACGATCGAGGACGTAGTGGGAATGCCGGAAGATCCGAAAGAATTGGAAGTGCTCTTGCCGGGAGACAAGTCAGCCATTGCCGTGAGCAGGGAAAAATCGTTTGAGCGAGTGCTCGGCTACTCCGCGGACCTGCGGCATAACGTCGAAAAGCGGGAGTGGAAGAATCAAAAAGTAGGCGATGAAGTGAATTTCGGTGGTGAAACTTACAAAATCGTTGCTATCACGCAGAACGAAGTTGTATTGTCCGCCAAATCGAACAAAAAACAGACTGTATTGGAGTACAAACCACCGCAAAAATGATCTAGACGCTCGCCTCAGTTCGAAATAACCAAGCCCATGATTAAAGTAGTATCTACTAGCCTGATCTTTATTGCTCTTTTTGGAACGTTACCGCGGATTTTTGCGCAGGATGCTGTCGCGGTGGCAGCCGCTAATCAGGCAGCGGCCGAGGAAGCGGTTCGTCGGGAGGCAGCCAAGGTGGAATTGAGAAAAAGCCTCGCGGAAGCCCAGGCGCTGCAGGCGAAGGGGGACCTGGTAGCCGCCTCCAAGGAGTACGAGAAAGCTTACGATTTGGTGCAGCGGATCGGGGTGCAGATCGATGCCGAGCGGGCGGAAACAATCAAAGGCCTTGCGGAGACACGATTGGAACTCGCCCGTCGGGCGCAAAACAAGGGAAACCTCGAAGAAGCGACCAAACAGGTGGATCGCGTGTTAAGAGTGGACCCGAAAAATACGGCGGCGCAGGAATTCAAGGCGAAGAACGACAAAATGGTCGCGGACCTTCGGGGCAAAGAGCCGAGCAAAGATATCGTGGAGCGCATTCCGGAGATCCGCAATGACAGAGTCGCCACCTCGACGCTCGTGCAGGACGCGCGGTTGCTGATGGAAATGGGCAAGCTGGACGAAGCGGAAGCCAAACTGCAATTGGCGGCCAAGGAGGATCCCGAGAATCACGGCGCTTTCTATTATTTGACGTTGATCAAAGAGCGCAAGTACGCGCAGGAGGCGCGCAAACGGGAGGTCAATACCAAGGAGAAACTGGTGGAGGTCGAGAGCGCGTGGAACACCCCAATCAGCCGGGAAACCCTTCCCATGGCCAACCCCTACGCCCAGACCAATCAGATCTACACCAGCTCCGGGCGGCAGGCGATCTACCGAAAGCTCAACGGGATCATCCTTGAGAAGTACGAGGTGCCGGGAGACCTCGAGCTGAGCGAAGTGATCAAGGACCTGGCTCGAATCGCCCGCGAACGGGATGTGGATAAGGTCGGGATTAACTTCATTATTAGTTCCTTCATGAACAAACCAGGGCCGGCGACCGGCGGATTTGGTTTCCCGGGTGGAGGATTCCCTCAGGCGCAAATCGACCCGCTCACGGGCCAGCCAATTGCCGCCGCACAAGCTGCCGCGCCGTTGAAGATCGAGGATTATAAGGTGACGATTGATCCACCGCTGATGAACGTCCGTTTAATCGATGTTCTGGACGCGATCGTGAAGGTCGCCAAGCCGCCGGAAGGAGCCGATCAAAACGTGGGGATCAAGTATTCAATGGAAGACTACGCCATCGTGTTTACCCAGCGCGCTCTGGAGCAGGAACAACTTTACACCCGGACTTACAAAGTTAATCCGAACACATTTGTTCAGGGTCTTGATGGCATTTACCTTCAGGTTAACCCTTTCGTTCAATATGGATCTTTGAGTTCCGGGGCGGGCGGTGCTACTGCCGGCGCCGGCGGCGGCGGTTTCGGAGGCGGAGTCACATCGGGGTCAACTGCCGGTCAAACGGCCGGTGGAGTCGGTCCGGGCGGCTATTTCGGTTTTGTGGGGAGCTTTCCCGGCGGCGGTGCCACCGCGGGTGGCGGCGCGGGTGGAGGCGGCGGCGGCGGCGCGACGGCCGGAGGGCAGGGCGGCGGCATCATTGGGGTGACAATTACCAATAATATGTCAACCGTCCAAACGATGGTGCTGCAGTTTTTTGCCGCGGCCGGTCTTGATTTTGCGACAAACCAGGCCGCCGCGTTTGGCGGAGCCCAGGCGGGCGTTCCTGGACAGGCTTTGCCCGCGCGCAAGGCCATTTTCTTCAATGATCGGACGGGCGTTTTGCTCGTGCGCGCCACGATCAAGGATTTGGACATAATTGAAAGCGCGCTCGAGGTGCTGGATATTGCGCCCCCGCAAGTCACGATTGATACGCGCATTGCGGAAATAACACAGCGCGACAATAAAGCCATTGGCTTCGATTGGTTTCTGGGAAATACCTTGATGGGGGACGGGAAGGTGGGACTGCAAGGCGGCACGGCGCCATCTTTCAACGACGGCGGTTCGTTCGCGAATCCTCAAGGAGTCTTTCCGAATCCTGCGATTCCGCGGGCCAGCACGGATGGATTGCTGACGAGCGGGCTGACGGGCAACCCCGGCATTCCGGCGGTGGGCACGATTTCTGGAATTCTTACGCAGCCGCAATTTCGATTGGTCATACGCGCGCTGGAGCAGAGGCAGGGAGTTGATCTATTGTCTGCGCCGAAGATCACGACGTTGAGCGGACGCCAGGCACGAATTGATACGGAGGATACTCTGACGATTATTGTCGGCCTCGGCGTAACGGGCTTGAATGGCGGAGCGACAACAATTCCCGGCGGCGGAGCGGTGGGTGGTGGCGGTGGTGTTGGGCCGACAACGGGCGGAGCCGTCGGTGCCGGTTTCCAATGATCTTAATTTAGAACAGGAGTTTATAAATGAAAACCAAGCTCACAATCCTTGCTCTTTTGAGCGGGCTTGCTCTGATCCGGACGCAAGCGCAGGTTGTTCAACAAGCCGCGGCGATTCCCGCCGTGACCCCAATCCCGGTGGCGTCGCCGTTCGGACAGGTGCTGGATGTAATCCCGTTCGTGTCGGCGGACGGTTATACCATTCAACTCAATATTATCCCGACCTACACCGAGTTTCTCGGTTATGACACGGATAACGCGCGGCAATTTCAAACGGTGGTTCCTGGACTTCCGGTGCAGCCCACGCCTTTGCCGAAATTCCGCGTGCGCCAGGTGGCGACAAGCGCGATTGTTTGGGACGGCCAAACCGTCGTTCTCGGCGGCCTGATCGCGGAAAACGTGACGAAGAACCGGGAGAAAGTGCCGGTGCTGGGTGATATTCCGTTGCTGGGCCGGCTGTTCCGAAGTGAATCGCAGGACAGCACGAAAAAGAACCTGGTGATTTTCGTCACGCCGACGATTATCGATCCGGCGGGCAATCGCGTCCACGCGCCGGACAATCTGCCCTATGATCCAAACCGAATTCCGGAGCAGAAACCAGCTAATCCCTAACAACAACGGTGGTCAGATAGTCTGAAGAAGAGAAGTTTTCGCGTTGCTGCGGCGTTAGAGCCGCCACGGTCCGAAAGTATGTATTTACTGCTGAAGCTGAAGAAGAACATTTTATCCGCGCTACTCCTTTCTGGTTCCGTGGCTGTTGGGCTTGGGGCAGGCGCATTGAGCAGGAGCGGGTCCGAATATCGTTTCCTTCCCTCGCTGCCCGGCGACCAGGTTCTCGCGCAGATGAGTTTTAATTCGCAGGGCGGGTATCTGGTGGTTCAGGATAATTCCATTGACGGGAATGGTTTGGGAATTCGCGCCCG
>DASYTB010000620.1:0-2304 GCA_036002705.1 Verrucomicrobiia bacterium | reverse complement strand
ACGCCAAAAGGGTAAGATTGGCTTGTCACTGCTCGCCGCCGCTTGGCAATGTGCGTCCGCTTGATGAATCGGATTACAGCGAGATTCGACCGGCTGAAGCGGGAACAGAAAAAAGGATTCGTCGTTTACATTGGCGCGGGTGACCCGGATCTGAACGCGACGTTGCAACTGGCGCTGGCGTTTGATCGGATCGGTGTCGATGTGCTCGAATTGGGCGTTCCCTTTAGCGACCCGCTGGCGGACGGGCTGGTGAATCAACTCGCGGCCCAGCGCGGGCTGGAATCGGGCACCACTCCGCGAAAGGTGCTTTCGACCGTGGCGGAGATGCGCCAGCAGTCCGAAATCCCCGTCGTCTTGTACGTCTATTATAATATTTTGCACCGCCGCGGAGTGGAGGAATTTATCGCCCAAGCCGCGCGATCCGGAGTGGATGGCTTACTGGTCCTCGATCTGCCACCGGAGGAATCGGAAAATTACGAAGAGCTGATGAAGAAGCATGGGCTGGCCACGATCTACCTGGTCGCGCCCACCACGCCGGAGGACCGCATTGAACTGATCGTCAAGCGGGGCACCGGCTTCATTTATTACGTTTCCCGCGAAGGCGTCACGGGAATGCAGACGGCTCTCGCGCAAAACATCGGTGAGATGACCGCGAGAATTCGCGCCCATACGGCTCTGCCCATCGCTGTGGGATTTGGAATTTCCAACCCGGAACAGGCGCGCTCCGTCGCGCAATGCGCGGAAGCGATCGTGGTCGGCAGCGCGGTCGTAAACCAAATCGCAACCCACGGGAAGGCCCCGGAAATGGTTTCGACCGTGTGCCGTTTTACGAAGGAACTGGTGGACGCTGTGAAGGCATTGCCGTGAGAGTCCGGAAAGTTCAGGAACGGCTCTCGGGCTGAAGTGATAACAATTCGGCCGGCGCGACCTCGATCTTATCGGCCAACTCTGGAGGGATGGGCGCGGCTTCCATTCTTCCGTCCGAGTAATGAGCGACGCAAACGACGGTGAGAATGCCGGTCGCAACCAGGATCGGCGGCACGCTTTCACGCTCCGATGCCACCTTCGCGAAGCGAAAAAAGTAACTCAGCACCCGCGAACGCTTCTCCTTAACCAGCAGATGGACTTCGACCTGGTCGCCAAATCGAAGAGGCTTCTTGTAATCGCAAGCGGCGTGCACCCGCGGAAATCCGAGAGGCGGATCCAAGTGGTCGAGAATGACCGAATAGCCCAGTGATCGATAAAAACCGTGCTCGGCTGTCTCCATAAAACGGAAGAAATTCGCGAAATGGACGATGCCCGCCATGTCGGTTTCGGAGAATTCCACCCGCCGGAGCGCTTTGAATTCGAAAGATTTTTCGTTCACGATAGTTGGATGGCTGTTTTTTTTGGCAGCACGGAAGCGAACGCTTCAACCATCTGGGACGCCATGCCACCCGAACTGAAACGTTCTTCGACCGCGCGGCGGCCACGGAGGCCGAGCTGCTTTCGCCCGTTCTCATCCAGCAGCAACGACTCGATCGCATCGCCCAAAGCTTCGGGCGAAGTTGATTTGGCCACCACGCCACCGCCGGTCTCCTGGATGAGTTCCGGGAACGCAGCGAGGGGCGGTTGCACGACCGGAACGGCCGCCGCCCAGGCTTCGAGCAAATAAAGCCCGAACGCTTCGCCAAATTCGGCCGGAACGCACAAAGCCGAGATGCGGCGGAAAAACTGCTGTTTCTGCGCGCGGCTGATATTGGAAAAGAAAGTAACGTCGCCAAGCACGGCGTTTCCCTGCAATCGGAGTTTCAGCTCAGTGACGAACGGCTCATCGGCGGGTCCCATGGCGCCGCCCACGTGCAGTTTCAAATTCTGTATTCGTCCACGTTTTTTAAGAGCGATAAACGCATCCACCAGCGTGTGAAGGCCTTTTTCCTTGCACATGCGGGCGAAGAAGCCGAGCACCGGGGGATCGGGGGGAGAATCCGCGACCTGCCAGCCATCGAGGTGAATTCCATTATAAACGACGCGCACCTTTTCCGGAGGAAGCTGCAGGCGCCGCTGCATCAATTCCCCAAAATAACGGGACGGAGCCACAAACAGATCGATATCGCGGCAGCGGTCCGCGAGAGTGTTCCAGGCAAGCTGGCGATGCGACAAAGGCAACGCATCCAGAAAAGAATCCTCGCCTTGAAGGGTGCAGACGATGGGAACGTTGAGTTCGCGCTTGAGCATCCGGGCCATGCCCGCGAGCAGCGCATTGGAAAGAGAGATGACCTCGGGCCGCTCGTGATGCCGCAGATAATGGATCAATTCGACGAT
>DASYTB010000619.1:0-8301 GCA_036002705.1 Verrucomicrobiia bacterium | reverse complement strand
CTTCGGGGAAATCCGCTACATCAATGCGGATGGCAAATTGATCGAACGCGCCAGCGCAGGCGGCGGCGGACAGTAAGATTGAATCGAACAGCAATGCAACCTTGCATCGCTGCGGGGTGCATCGTAGTTTCTGCGCGCCAGGGCCCACGGAATGTGGACTTACGAACCCCGCCAGGGCAGGAATGCAGCAACGGCAGTTTGCTCTGCATTTGCCGTGGTCACCCTGGTTTTTTTCGAATCGTCCACCGAGGTTTTCTTTCCTGCTCGGTTCGTGTTACGATGTCCGGGTAAGGAGCGTATGTCCGAGATGTCAGATGTCCGGTTGAAACAATTGCATGGCCGCCTCGGGGATTTGGTTTACCAGTTCACCAGGGTCCAGTTTTCGCATTCACCCGCGCCGGAACGATGGGCGCCGAGCGTCAATGCCTACCGTTGCGAAAAAGGCTTCGCGATCTGCGTGGACCTGGCGGGCGTCACCAAAGACGCCATTCACGTCGAGGTTGAAGGCCGGAAACTTCGCCTCGAAGGGCGGCGCGACATTCCCGAACCGAAGGGCAAGGGCGAGGAACCCATCCAGATTCTGGCGATGGAAATCGATTCCGGCTCGTTCGCGCGTGATATTTCCCTGCCTGCGGATGTTGAAGGGTCCGCTGTCCGTGCCGAATATCAGGAAGGCTTTCTTTGGATTTACCTTCCTTTTCGCAGTAACGCGTAAAGCCTGGAGTTAAGAATGAATTCTGATCACGCCGTCACTTCGCTAAAGGCTGAAGCAAAACCGCCCGAGCCCAATCCGCAAATCATCACGGTCACGAAAAAGGATGATACGGGCGAGCCGCCGATTCCGGGCACCCTCTCGATCATGCCCGTTCGTGGCATGGTCATCTTTCCGGGGACGGTCGTGCCGTTAAGCGTGCGCCGAACGGCGTCACTGAAGATGCTTGATGAGACGCTGCCCAAATCAAAAATCATCGGTCTCTTCACGCAGAAAAAGGAAGAGGAGAATGCTCCCGGTCCGGATGATCTTTATCATGTCGGAATCGCGGGCAGTGTCTTGAAACTGATTCGCCAGGCGGATGACGTTGTCGTCATTCTGGTCCAGGCCCTCCGCCGGATTCGCGTCTCGCAATTTGTTCAAACCGAGCCTTATTTCCGCGCGGACGTTGAGCGGATCGAGAGCGTCGCGCCGCCTGATTCCGCCGAGTGGCAAGCTCGCGTCAAGAATCTTCGTGACGCGGCGGTTCAATTGCTGGACTTAACGCCGGATGTGCCCGAACAGGCGCGTTCGATGCTGATGAACATTCCGGACCCGGGCCAGTTGGCGGATTTCCTCGCCAGCAACTTGACCATCGAGATTCAGCACAAACAGGACCTCCTCGAGGAACTCGACGTCTCCAAGCGCGTGAACGCGGTTCAACAGCGGTTAACCGCCCAGCTGGAGATCGCGCGTCTTCAGCAGAAGCTGCAGCAGGATGTGGCTTCCCAGATTTCCGACAGCCAAAAACGCATTTACTTGCGTGAGCAGATCAAGGCCATTCAAAGGGAACTGGGCGAGGGTGAAGGCGGTGCTGATGAACAAATCGAGGACCTTCGAAAACGGCTCGAAGCGGCCAAGCCGCCCGAGACCGTGATGAAGCAAGTCGAGAAAGAGTTGAAGCGGCTGAATTATATTCCACCCGCCAGCCCTGAATATTCCGTGATCGTAACCTACGCCGAAACGATCGCCGATCTTCCCTGGAGTAAATTGAGCGAAGACAAACTCGATCTCAATAACGCCCAGAGAATCCTGGATCGCGATCACTTTGACTTGGAAAAAGTGAAGCGCCGGCTGATCGAATATCTCGCCGTTCGAAAGCTCAATCCGGAAGGCCGGGGACCGATTCTTTGCTTCCTTGGGCCTCCCGGCGTGGGCAAGACCAGCCTCGGCCAATCCATTGCCGATGCGCTCGGACGCAAGTTCGCGCGGATCAGCCTCGGTGGCGTGCGGGACGAAGCGGAGATTCGCGGGCATCGCCGGACCTATATTGGTTCCATGCCTGGCCGGCTGATTGCCGAATTGCGCCGTGTCGGGACGCGGAATCCCGTGATCATGCTCGATGAAATCGACAAGATGGCGGCTGATTTTCGCGGTGATCCCGCCAGTGCACTGCTCGAAGTTCTCGACCCGCGCCAGAACCACTCTTTTACCGACCACTTTCTCGATGTGCCATTTGACCTGTCACAGGTGATCTTCATCGCCACCGCGAACTACATCGATCCCGTTCCCGCTCCGCTCCGGGATCGCATGGAGGTGATCGAAATTCCGGGCTACACCGAGCACCAAAAGCTTGAGATCGCGAAACAATACATTGTGAAACGGCAGCTTTCCGAGCACGGCCTGAAGCCCGCGCAGTGCAAGTGGCAGCCCGGTGCGATCACCAAAATTATCAATGACTATACCCACGAAGCCGGCGTGCGGGACCTCGAAAGGCAGATTGGCGCTGTTTGCCGCGCCATCGCCGCGCAGGTCGCGCAGGCAGCCCCGGGTGAAAAGGAACAAGTTACCGTCACGCCTGAACTTGTGGGCGAGCATCTGGGGCCGATCCGCTTCTTCCGCGAGAGCCGGTTGAAAACGAGCGCTCCCGGTATTGTCACAGGCCTGGCCTACACTCCGGTCGGTGGCGAGGTATTGCATATCGAAGCGGCGCGCTACGCGGGCAAAGGTCAGGTGACGCTGACCGGCCAAATTGGAAACGTGATGAAGGAATCGGTCCAGGCCGCCTTGAGCCTGGTCCGAAGCCGCGCCAAAGAACTCGGCATCAACCCGGAAGACTTCGAAAAAACGGACATTCACGTTCATGTTCCCGCTGGAGCCATCCCAAAAGACGGACCATCCGCCGGCATTGCCATGTTCACCGCCATCGCGTCGCTCTTTACCAATCGGCCTGTGAGGTTTGACGTCGCCATGACCGGTGAAGTGACTCTCCGGGGCCTGGTGCTGCCAATTGGCGGCTTGAAGGAAAAAAGCCTCGCGGCCGCCCGCGCTGGGATCAAAACCGTGATTATCCCGAAGCTGAACGAGAAGGATCTCCCGGAAATCCCAGACGAGGTTAAAAAGAAGGTCACGTTCCATCCCGCTGAAGATGTGGACCAGGTCCTGAGCATCGCGCTCGAACCTCAAAAAAACAGAGTGAGAGACAACGGTGCCCCGAAAGGCTCGTACGGGACCAACGGGGCGCCTGCCAAAAAAAGGCGGTCCCGTGGGCCAGGAAAGCTGGGAAAAATCAAACTCGCCGGACTGGGCAATGTTATTGTCTGACCCTTGGCCGTAAGCACCACAGAGAGACCGGACCCAACCAATCCAAGGACTGACCTGGCGAGCACCGGTGAATCTGGTCGTGGAACAACCGGCCCGAATTCCTCCGCATGGGTAGGACGAGCACCTCGCCTGTCCCGTCGGGCACCCCGCCCGACGAACGTCCCTGAAATGCGCATGTTAAAAACCAAAAATAACCCGAACCCGCGAGCCTGCGCATCATTGATGGATGCTCAGACTCCCGCGTTCCAAAAACTGACCACTGATCACTACTGTTTACTGATCTCAGGCCATGACCGCGCCCCAATATCTCTTCTACTCTCCACCCAAACTGAGAATTGCTGCCAGCCGCGCCTGCCCTTCCCGCAAAATTGACAACCCTACGGCCCTGCTCCAATCTCGTCGGATGGCCAAACAAGCTTTGGGTCGCGGCTTGGGCGCGCTCATGGGCGGCATTTCCGGCAAACCTCCGGCAACGCCTTCGGCCCAACCGCCAACGCCTGCCCCCTCTCCCGGCGAGCAGGTGCAACGTATTCCCGTGGCCCAGATCCGGCCTTGCCCGCTTCAGCCCCGCAAGGATTTCGGCGCGGACGCATTGCAGGAGCTGGCGGCCTCCATTCGCGAACAAGGGGTTCTCCAACCGCTCGTTGTCCGCGCGATCAACGGAAGTTACGAGTTGATCGCCGGGGAGCGCCGCTGGCGCGCCGCGCAACTCGCCGGCTTGACCGAGCTGCCCGTGCTCGTGCGCGAGGCGGATGATCGAAAAGTGCTCGAACTCGCGCTGATTGAGAATCTTCAGCGCGAAAATCTGAACCCAATCGAGGAGGCCCTCGGCTATGGCCGGTTGATCAAGGATTTTTCACTGACGCAGGAGGAGGCCGCGGTGAAGGTTGGCAAAAATCGCGCCACCGTCGCCAATCTCCTGCGCCTTCTGCAACTGCCCGCCGATGTCCAGAATTACGTTCGATCGAATCTGCTCACGTTCGGTCATGCCCGAGCCATCCTCGGGATTTCGCATTCAGATTCGCAGAAACAGCTCGCGGAAGAGGTCATTCGCGACGGTTTGAGCGTGCGCGAGACCGAACAACTCGTCAATGAACGCAATCAGCAGACCGGCGGCACCACGCACAACCGGTCGCTTGCGACCCGCCCCCCGACCACCCCGGACGTTCACATCGCGGCGCTGCAATCCAAGCTCCAGGATCGTTTCGGCACCAAAGTTTCTCTTAAATACCGCAAAGGAAAAGGCGCGGTTGAAATCCGTTTCTTTGACGACGATGATTTGGAACGGATCATGGAGATTGTCGGCGTAAAAATGGATTGAGGGTGCCTTGGAAGGGAGTGAAGGACGAAGGCAAATGAGCATACCGGCTTTTCAGGCGGACTGCGCCCGCCAACTCACCTCGCTCATTGAAAAGGCTTCAGCTTTTACTGCTTTCATCGGTCTGGATGGTTTCGTGGATGAGATCATCCACCCCGTGGATAAGCGCGAGAATGCCCGCGAGTTCACACGCTTGCCCACCATCGGCAGTTTCGCCGAGCGCATCGCCAGCGCCGCCGGGAAAAGTACGAATATCGAAATCGTGAACCGGCGCACGAAGCTGGGAGGCAATGGTCCGATCATGGCTCATGCCCTCGCGACGCTCGGTCTAAAAATCACCTATGTGGGAGCGCTCGGATATCCGCATCTTCATCCCGTTTTCGAGCCGTTCGCCCGCCGCGCCGATGTTCATTCGATTGCGGAGTCTGGCCATACGGATGCCGTTGAATTCCTCGATGGCAAAGTAATGCTCGTCAAAAGCGTTTCGCTTAAGGACATCACTTGGGAAAATATTGATCAACGTTTCGGCCGAGCCCGGTTTATTGACCACTTCTCCCGTTCCGATCTCACCGCCTTCGTCAATTGGACGATGATTCCCTACATGACGGAAATTTGGGAGGCGCTCCTCAAGGATGTCTGCCCGAAATTGACCGGGCCGCGCCGCAAAATGTTCTTTGACCTCGCGGACCCTGCAAAACGTCCGGAAGACGACATCGCTCGCGCGCTGGAACTCATCTCCAGTTTCGAAAATCATTTTGATACGATTCTCGGCGTGAATGAAAAAGAATGTCACGAGATCGCCAAACCGCTCGGTCTCGAGGCGAAATCGGATTCACCCGAACAGCTTTCCGAACTCGCCCGCAGAATTCACGCGAAGTTGCGCATCAACACACTCGTGGTGCATCCCGTCACCTACGCGCTCGCGGTGTCGAATAACAAAGTGGACCTTGTGCACGGACCAGTCATTACCCAACCGACCATAACAACCGGCGCGGGTGACCACTTCAATTCCGGCTTTTGCCTGGGCAAACTTCTTGGGTTGGACAATGCGCTGAGTTTATTATGTGGCGTGACTACGAGCGGATATTACGTGAAGACCGGCCAGAGCCCGGAAATTAAGGATCTGGCGGCACTAATGTGCGATTGGCCGAGCGGCGGAGAATGACCAAATTCCATGAAGCTCTCCGTCGTCAAGTATGGTCATCCGGTCCTGCGGCAAAAGGGCGCGCGCATTCAGAAAATTACGCCCGAGATCGAGCGTTTGATCCAGGACATGTTCGACACGATGTATGATGCGAAAGGGGTTGGCCTGGCGGCGCAACAAGTCGGCAAGGCATTGCAGTTAACCGTCATCGACGTGCGCGAAGCCACGGAGCGTCCTTCGACCTTGGAATTGAATGGCCAGCCGGCTGACCCGGCCAGCATCATGCCACTGGCCCTCATCAATCCGGAATGGAAGCCGGTTGGCGACCTGGTGGCAGGCGCGGAGGGCTGCCTCAGTTTTCCCGAGATTTACGCGGACATCGCCCGTCCGGAAACCGTCGATGTGACCGCGATGAACCAGAAAGGCGAAATGATCAGCTTCCGCTGCGGCGGGCTGCTCGCCCGCGCCATCCAGCACGAATACGATCATCTTCACGGCATTCTTTTCATCGACCACATGGAAAAATCGGCATTGAAGAAGATTAAGCCCGAACTGGACGCGCTCGTTTATTCGACGAAAAACGCCCTGAAAAAGGCGAGTCGCCGCCGTTAACACCCGCGCGCCCGATGAGTGAACGGCCACAACGCCTCTCGATGCTCCGCTCCTACACCGTGGCGGACCTCTTTACTCTGGCCAACGCGAGTTGCGGAACGGTCGCCATCTTCCTCTGCCTCGGCTATATCGCCGACGAGAAATCAACCGAACTCTGGGCGGCTTTCGTGCTTCCTGTCTTTGCTCTCGTTTTCGACGCGCTCGACGGCTACATCGCCCGTCTTAACCGGACCCGCCAATCTCTGCTCGGAGCGGACCTCGATTCGCTGGCGGATATTGTTTCCTTCGGCGTCGCTCCCGCCGTGCTCGGATATACGCTCGGCCTGCGCGGATTTTGGGACATGATCTGCCTGACCTACTTCGTCTGCTGCGGCATCAGCCGGTTGGCGCGGTTTAACGTGACCTCTGCCGCGCTCACCAACACCGCGACGGGCAAAGTCCGCTATTTCGAAGGCACGCCGATTCCCACCAGCATCGTTCTCGTCCTGCTCCTGGCTATTATGTATTGCCTCGGCCACACCGGCCCAAATTTCTGGTGGAGTCACTGGACGCTGATGCACCGAGTCCTGCATCCATTCGCGCTGCTTTTTTTCGCCAGCGGGAGTTTGATGATCAGCACGATAAAGGTGCCGAAACCCTAACCGCGAAGCTCGCGGCTACCCTCCAATGCAGCTCATGCTTCGCTCTGGCTGGACGAACTCCGGTTCGCCAATGTGGTGTCGCGGTTCCTTTTCCCAAACAATGTCTCTGAGAAGATCAACCAATTCTTCATCAGAAGCGCCAGCACGGAGGCGGTCTCGCACGTCGTGTTCATGCAGGCTGAAAAGGCAGGTGCGAATTTTTCCATCGGCCGTCAGGCGGAGGCGATTGCAATGGCCGCAGAACGGCTCCGTGACTGGAGCGATCACGCCGATTTCCGCTTTTGATCCTCGGAAACGCCAGCGGCGGGCAGTTTCGGACGCGTTTTCGCTCACGACCGGCTCGAGATCAAAACGCGCTCGCAAGCGTTGCAGGATTTCACGGCCGGGAACCACCAATTCCTTCAGCCAGCCGCGGCTCGAATCGAGCGGCATGAATTCGATAAACCGAAAGCTGATCTCTTCATCAAGCGCAAATTGGGCGAGAGATTCCAGCTCGTGATCATTCAAATCCCGAATGATCACCGCGTTTACTTTGACCGGCTGCATGCCCAGGTGCTTCGCAAGCTGAATCGACGCGAGAACTTCTTCGAGACCGTCGCGGCCCGTCATTTTGCGGAAGTTTTCCCGATCAAGCGAATCCATGCTGAAGCTGACCCGCTTCAGGCCGGCATCGCGTAACGCGTGCGCCTTTTTCGGAAACAGGAAGGCATTCGTGGTGAGTGCGAGATCTTCGATGCCGGGGATGCGAGCGATGCGCCCGACCAGATGCTCGAGATCATTTCGCAACAACGGTTCGCCACCAGTCAGACGAATTTTGGTAATACCGAGCATGGCGGCGATTCGAACGAGTCGTTCGATTTCCTCGAAGCTCAAAAGTTCAGTGCGAAGCTTGTGACGCGGAAGCGGAAGCGGCTTTGGCTGAGGATTTTTTACCGGGTCGAACCGGGTGCGATAGAAATTAGCGGCCTCTTCCGTTTCCGGCAGGCAATACAGACAGCGAAAATTACACCGATCCGTCAGGCTCACGCGGAGGTCCCGCATGATCCGTCCGAATGAATCGGACAACGGCTTCATTTTGGCTGCGAAGTATTATTTGTCGTGCTTGTCGCGGGAGGATTGGCGTCGCTCGTCGCCGATGGGGCATTTGTCTGCGGCGGCACCACGGTGACGCCGCCACTCTGCTTCAGCTCGACGTTCAAATCGTAATTTGTTCGTCCTGCGGGTGTCTCGACAAATCCCTTCTGGAGGCGTTCGGCGCCCTTGAGAGAACCGTAGAGCCCGCGGCGGATCC
>DASYTB010000618.1:0-3582 GCA_036002705.1 Verrucomicrobiia bacterium | reverse complement strand
AGCCTGCTTGTATGAGTGAAACCAATTCCATTTATGAGATCCAAACGGCGGAATTCGCGCGGTCAATTGTCTCCAGAAATTATGCCCAGTATCAAACGGGTCGGATTAACGCCACGTGGATTTACGCTGATCGAGCTGCTGGTGGTGATTGCGATTATCGCGATCCTCGCGAGCATGCTGCTTCCAGCGTTATCCAAGGCCAAGGCGAAGGCCACCGCGGTTCATTGCATGGGCAACCTCAAGCAGATGCAGTTAGCCTCGTTGCTCTACTCGAATGACAACAACGACTTTATCGCGGGCAATGTCTGGCAGGAGGAGCAGAGTCACACCACGAATAAGGCCAATTGGGTAAGCGGCTGGCTCGACCCGCGCCAGGCCAACAATGCCGACAACACGAATACCGATTTGTTGTTGAATCCGAAGTACGGCGCGCTCGGACCCTACGCCAATTCCAAGGATGTTTATAAATGCATCGCCAGCCGCATCACCGCCAGGGAAGGCACCGCCAACTACCCCGTGGTGCGGACGGTTTCGATGAGCGTCTGGATGGGTTACCGAAGTTTGCCGTGGAACCCTGGATTCGTTTCCTTTCACAAGATGGGCGATCTCCAGACCTTCAGCCCGAGCGATGCCATGGTCTTTGTCGATGAACGCGACGATAGCATTGACGACGGCGAATTCGCGATCGACATGGTGGCCAATTCGATCCCGAACGTGCCGGCGGGTTACCATGGCGGGTCCGGCGGAGTGACTTTCGCGGACGGCCACGCGGAAATTCATCGCTGGCGCAGCCCGGAAGTCCTGCGGACGCAACAATTAGGCACGCAGAAGACAAAATGGGAGTTCATGAGCGTCACAGCGACCAATCCGGACCTTACTTGGCTCCGGGCGCACGGGACTGTCAAATCAAACTAGCTCTTACCGCAGTGTTTTAATGTAAAGGATCAACGCCTCAATTTGCGGGTCGTTGATTACCCCTTCATAGCTCGGCATGCCCGCCTCGGATTTGTCGAAACCAGCGACGATTTTCGCGGTAGGTTCCTTGATCGACTCGCGAAGGTAGGTTTCGTCCGCGAGGGCTTTGCCGCCGCCGGCCAGCCGCACTTCGCTCCCAAATAGATTTTTCCAGGTCGGGCCAACTTTTCCGACGATCGTGCCGTCATTGGAATGACAGGCGACGCACCCCATCAACTCATAAAGGCGCTTCCCTTCTTCGGCCGAGACTTTCGCCACCGTTGCCGTCGCGGCATTCCTCGGCGTGAGGTCCACCTCAAGCGATCCGAAGCCTTCCGCGGTGGGATCGAACCTGGCCAGTTCGTAGGGTGTGAAGTAAGCATTTTGCTCCAGTTTCATTCCGTTGCGGGCCGTCATCGCCCAGCCCATGCGCATTTGCATAGCGGTCTTCATTTCGGGAATTCCCACAAAGACACTCTTTCTGTCTTTCGAGAGGTAGGCGCTGCTCGGGATCAGCGCATCCTGGCCCTTGCTGCCATCCAGTTTGAAATGAGGTGACCCATAATTGAACGTCCGCTTTAGATTCCAGCGTTCCGCGGAAAAATTGGCGGGGTCGGTCGCTTGCTTCTCATCCAGTTCAAGATCGAACCGCAACAAAATGCCCTTGTCCATCGGCGCCACCTCGCGCGGCAGCGTGCTGGGCCGGCCGGTGTAGCGCAGGCGGCCAAGCCCGCTGCTCAATTTGGCAACCGTCCCGAAAATTTGAAACCCCGTGAAATAAAGTTGATGATCAACCGGACTGACCGCCCCATCGAAAGGCGAAAAATCCAGATCGTGCGTGATGCTCACAACTGCCGCTTGAAGACGCGGCGTCCGGCGATTCAGGAGAACATGAAAGATTTCCGGGCGGTAATAGCCGAAGTGAATCAACTCATCATTGAGCGGCCCCATCTCGGCTCCAACCAGCCAGACCTGATTCCCGCCAGACGCATTGATTGGATACGGAATCCAGGTGATCGGATCGGCGATGGGCGCGGGATATTTCTCTTTCGGCACAATGCTCGGCAGAAAGCCATAAAACTGCTGGTCGCGCACGACGTGCAGGGGCGTGGTCGGAACGTAATAGCCCTGTTGATCGCTGGCCGTGATTAACCCGGTCTTTGGGTGAACGCCCAGGTACGGCGAACGGAAACCGTAGCCGATCATCGTGGCTGTTCTGCCGTCCCGCGAAACGCGCATGATCTTCCCGTTGTCCTTCCCGATCGTGTTCATTTGGATACCAGCCTTGCCAATGATGAACGACCCGTCTGGCGCGAGCTTCATCGCCTGGGCATACTCGCGAGTTTCAGCCGTCTGGGCGGAGGCGTTGGAAAACAGTTCGTGAACGTCAGCCTCGCCGTTGCCGTCGGTATCGCGCAAGTGCCACAGTCCGTTGCGATCAAAAACGAAGATTTCGCCGTCCCGAATAGCGAGGCTCTGCGGTTCGTGAAGACCGGAGGCGAAACGACGCCACTCGATTTTTTCGAGACCGCCTTTTAATCCGAAAACGATCCAAACGTCCCCATCGAACGTCACCACGGCGGCTCGTCCATCTTGAAAGAAAGCCAAATCAGCGAGGCGAACGTTGCGCCGCCAAGGATTCTCGAAAGGTAGCGGGATGTTATCGACGACATAAGCGTTCGTGGCGGAGGAAAGACTGCCCTGCGTAGTGACGGTTTGAGACCAGCGGGTCACGGCTTGAGAGTCCGATTCGCGCGGCGTACGCCAGATTTGCGCGTTCGAAGTGAAACCCATCGCCACCCGAAAATTGATTGGCTCGCCCGAGCGATGGACGCGCACGGTGTAGAGGCCATCGGCCTGTTTGATCAGTTCAGCAACGTTTTCTCCCGTCGGCGGATCGAGATGGAGCGCCACGTTGAATCCAGAAGCCTCGCTTATCGGCGGCCGCCCAAGCATCAACCAGAGCGGCTTCTGGGTTGGTTGCAACTGAAAGCGACGCTGGAAAACGGTCTGGCCATTTTGCAGCCGCGTTTCCATCCATTCGCGGATCAGAGTGCCTGCGATCTCATATTCCAGGCAAACACCGGACCCGGTCGAACGGGCGGCATTGAATCGGCCGACAGTCGGAGGCAGCGCGCCACGCCCGACTTCTTTCGGATCAGGGCATGGAGCGCGCGGGTCAGTCAGAAACGAGGGAGAAAAATCTTCGCCGACGCGCCAGCCCGGATAAATGCCGTTTGCGAGCAGCGGTTCACCGATAATCTTTGGCAGATCGTTCTGGCCCTCCTTGGATTTTGTTCCCGGGGAGTGATAGGAAATCTGCGCCATCGACATGGCGGAAACGGCCTGCCCCGCCCAAAGCACGGAGAAACGCAGCAAATCAATATCGAAACAAGCCCAACCACCGTTGCCGGGATTCAAAATCAGACCGCGGGGAGTGAGATTGTCGGCGGGGAGCCCGTCCCCCAACCTTCGCGCATCGAGCGTCGAGGAAAAGAAAGGGAAATCCGGTTCAACAAAATCGGCCCAGCGTTTGCCGGTGGCGAGGAATTCAGCGGTTGGATTATCCGACTTGTCGAGATCGGCGGCGAGGCCATTCAAAACAAAACAAAGAAGAAGCAAGGACGC
>DASYTB010000617.1:0-3402 GCA_036002705.1 Verrucomicrobiia bacterium | reverse complement strand
GTCATTTCTGAAAATTCGCGCAACAGGCAAACCATCGGTTCCGATGCCACTGAATGCCAGGTCCAAATCTCCGTCTAAATCATAGTCGCACCACGCTAACGAGGGCTTATTCCGTCGACCGAGGTTGACATCCGAAAACTCATACGGTCCCAATGCCGTTTTGTGGAAGACTCGGAGGACAAAGCTCCCATCGAAGAAAAGGGGGATTCCGAAAAGCGCCAGTTCCATTGAGCCGTCGCCATCCAGATCGACCGCAAAGAGTTGGCTGAGAGTGACGCCATTCGTGCTGAGATCAAAGCCGGTAAAGTTGGTATAGCCGAAGGTCGTCAAACTTCGCGTTATCCCATACACCAGCCCGACGCTATTGCTCGCGGCCGCGCGAAAAAAAATGTTGGTCTTTGGCGGAAGCTGCCAAATCGGCTCCTGCATCAGCACGTCGCCATCCTGAGCTAATTGCGTTTTACGAGGCGAAGTAAAGCTTCCCAAGTTGTCACTCGTCCCGTATTCAAACCAGATCAGAGTATCCGGCGATTGCCCTTCGACTAGCGCGGTTAACGCGGCGCCGGTGCTCGCTATGTTGGTCGCAGCACCTGTAAGAATCTTTGGCAACGGCTGGTCGACTTGAAATGTTTGCTCCTCCGCAAAGGGCGAGGCCACATAACCGTGGTCAATTGCCTGAACCGTCCAGTAATATTTTCCCGCCGGTAACTTTAGCATCCAGTTGGTGTTGAGCCATGCGTTCCCTTCACGGGGCCGTAAAAGCTGCCCAGACGCGCTCGACATGGACGGCATAACATCGTTTTTTCCTGGAGCCGTACCGACACGGAGGTTATAGGTAAGGCCACCTTTCTGCTCCAGGTCCGTTGACTGCTCCCACGAAAGCGTCACCACTCCTGCTGATATTTGTGAGAGAAGATTCCGCGGAACTGTCGGCGGTGTATTTGTCGTATGGAGATTATTCCGCAGGATTTGAATTGAATCACTTGTTCCGATTGCCAGGTCCAAAGCGCCGTCATGATCAAAGTCAAAAAAGCCCGCAAAATCTGTCGCCTTAAGGGGAATTCCGGAATCAATGAGACTTCCGGAACCATCATTTTTGAACAGGAAGGCCGTTGCAAAACTCTCGTTCGCCGGCAGAAATAGCACGTCTAAGTTTCCGTCGTTGTTGTAGTCCGCGCAGAGCGCCGTCCACGAGGAGGCAGGAAGCGCATTCGTCTTAAAGCTGAATCCGCCTGTTCCGTCGTTTAGGTACAATCTTGCCGGCCGCCCCGACACTATGGAATTCTCTGAGCCCATAATGAGCAAATCCAGCCGGGTATCGTTGTCGAAATCCGCCAAGCACGCACAGCCCCGTACATACGGCGGAAGGTTCAAAGCTGATCGCGCGAAATTAGTGCCCGATTGGTTAAAAAACACGCTGGCTATGCCTCGATAGGCCGCGTTTGTAGCTCCGGCAAGTAGTAAATCCATCATGCCATCTGAGTTAATATCGGCGGCGGAACTAAAGCCTTCGATCAACGGAGGCAGCGAAATCCCACTCTCGAAGAACACTCCTCTTCCCGTGTTCAAGAACACTTTCGTTACGAATGGGCCTGACAGTGTCGAATTGGTCCAGCCGCTTAAGACCACGTCCATATCCCCATCGTTGTCGAAATCTCCGACCGCGATTCCTCCGCGATCTCCGAAAGCAAACCCGAGCAACCCACTGTTGGTCCGCACAAGAAAGGTTCCGTCTCCCCGGTTCTCCAGCAGCCGGGTTCCAGGGGTGCTTCCGTTCAGTGGGCCGGTTCCGATGACATCCAGATATCCATCTCCATTGAAATCCGCGAGAGTGACCGCCGTGAACTGGAGTGAACCAGTCGGCGGATCTGCTTTGGTAAACGCTCCACCACGGTTTAGCCAAACGGTGAAATTGTCCCTCGCGTACAAATCATAGTTCCCGTCACCATCGAAGTCAGCAATGCCTCCGTATCCCGCCCCTCCCGCGTTTGGCAATTGATAAATCGTCGTGAACTCTTCGATCCGAAGCACGAACTGATTTGTCGTTGCCAGCCCGCCTTCATCCGTGGCGGTGACGAGAACTGTAGTGACGCCTCTTTTCCCGGGAAGCGGTGATATTTGCAAAAAATGCTCCGTGCCGCTGCCCGTTACCGCAATATCGCTGTCCCGGACAATTGTCTGATTCGTTGATGTTGCCGAAATCACCAGAACGTCGGGACCACTCTCCGCATCCGCAACCGAAAAGGAAATCGGCGGAATTGTCTGACCCGGAGCAAACGCTTGTTCTGAGATTGTTGAGACAACCGGCGGTGTGTTTGGAAGGGCGGCATCGGAATTGCCCAGAATTAATCGCATCACAATAAAAAGAAAAAGAACGCTCGCTCGTCCAGTTAGTTCCCGGCGATAGACGCTTGGACTGCCTTTCTCATCCGAATCATCATTCATGACGCAAAATACTTAACCGTTTCCCTCGTTCGCATATTGCTTGTTCCACACAGGTTTATCCCTTCTCGAAAATGATTTCGTCGGCCTGGGCGGTGACGCGGATTTGATCGCCGGGTTTGAATTCGCCGGCGAGGAGGCGTTGGGCGAGCGGGTCCAATAGGAGTTCCTGGATGGTGCGCTTGAGAGGGCGGGCGCCGAATTGGGGGTCGTAGCCGTGGCGGGATAGGACCTGCTTCGCAGGTTTGTCCACGATCATGGTTAGGTGTTGTTGGGCGAGGCGTTTGGCGACGCGGTCTAGTTGGATATCGACGATGTGGGTGATTTGTTTTTCGTCGAGGCGATGGAAGATGATGATGTCATCGACGCGGTTGAGGAATTCGGGGCGGAACTGGCCGCGGAGTTCGGATTTCACGCGTTCTTCCATTTCGGCTTTGTCTTTGAGGGAGAGTTTTCCGGCGTCGAAATATTCCTGGATGATGGGTGAGCCGATGTTGCTGGTCATGATGATGATGGTGTTTTTGAAATCGACGGTGCGGCCCTGGCCGTCAGTGAGGCGGCCATCGTCGAGGACCTGGAGCAGGACGTTGAAGACGTCGTGATGGGCTTTTTCGATTTCGTCGAAGAGGACGACGCAATAAGGGCGGCGGCGAACGGCTTCGCTGAGTTGGCCGCCTTCTTCGTAGCCGACGTATCCGGGAGGTGCGCCGATGAGCCGGGAGACGGTGTGTTTCTCCATGTATTCGCTCATGTCGATGCGGACCATGGCGTTCTCGTCGTCGAAGAGGAATTCGGCGAGGGCGCGGGCGAGTTCGGTTTTGCCGACGCCGGTCGGGCCGCAGAAGATGAACGAGCCGATTGGGCGATTCGGGTGCTGCAGCCCGCTGCGGCTGCGGCGGACAGCGTTTGCGACGGCGGTCACGGCTTCGTCCTGGCCAATTACCCGTTGGTGCAGGCGCT
>DASYTB010000616.1:0-3498 GCA_036002705.1 Verrucomicrobiia bacterium | reverse complement strand
TCGCTTTTCGTCACGAATTTTAAACATTAGCATCGTTGGTGCGCTTATCCAACGGTGTTATTCAGGACGCGCATTTCTGACATTCTGAGATTCCTTCCATTTGACGCTCTTTCATTTAAGCACGTAAATTCCCGAGCCAATGTCCGCGTTTAAGGTTCACTTCCGCAAGGGTGGAGTGTTTCTGCCCAGGGTTGGACTGTGGCTCGATTCTCACGAGCCGCAGCCGGCGGGCACCGTTTTTATCAGCCACGCGCATTCGGACCACACCGAACTGCATCGCGAGATCATTGTGAGCGCGCCTACCTCGCAATTGATGCGCGCGCGCATGAGCGGCGAGTGGATGGAGCATGTCCTGCCTTTCGGGCAGCCGTGGAATTTCTCCGGGGGCGAACTGAACTCGCAAATTACTCTGCTCCCCGCGGGACATATCTTTGGAAGCGCCATGGCGTGGATCAAGGCGGAGAACGAATCGCTGCTTTACACGGGTGACTTCAAACTGCGGCCGGGTCTCTCCGCGGAAAAATGCGAGCCGCGCCACGCGGACGTGTTGATCATGGAAACGACTTATGGCCGGCCACAGTATCGCTTCCCGCCTTCGGATGAGGTGATTCAGGGTGTGATTCGGTTTTGCCGCGAGGCGCTCGACAACGAAGAAACGCCGGTGCTGCTCGGCTATTCGCTGGGCAAAAGCCAAGAACTTCTTTGCGGCCTTGGCGACGCGGGCCTGCCGATCATGCTGCACGGGACCGTGCACAAGCTCACGAAAATTTACGAGCAGTTTGGCCGGTGTTTTCCGCCTTACGAAAAGTACGACGCAGACTCCGCCCGAGGCAAAGTGTTGCTTTGCCCACCCAATGTCGCCGGTTCCGCCATGCTCCGAAACCTGGGCCGCACCCGCGCGGCGGTTCTGACCGGCTGGGCGGTCGATCCGAACTGCCGGTTTCGCTACCAGGCTCATGCCGCCTTTCCGCTCAGCGATCACGCGGACTTTCCCGACCTGGTCGAGTTCGTCAAACAGGTCCGGCCCAAGAAGGTTTACACGCTGCACGGTTTTGCCGCCGAGTTCGCGCAGACGTTGCGCGACCTTGGGTTCGATGCACAGCCGCTCAGTGAACAGGACCAACTGGCGCTGCCGCTTAATCTCGCACCTGCGAAACCAAACAATCGGAAAAAGAGCGTTGCTCCGGCCGAATTGAAGGAAACGGCCACCACCCCGTTTCCTCCCGGGGAGCCATTTCACCGTTTCGCGGAGACCTGCGCCCGAATCGCGACCACGACGAAAAAACTGGAGAAGACAGCCATCCTCGCCGAGTACCTGAAGCCGCTTCAACCGCAGTCGCTCGCCGCCGCGTCTGTCTGGTTCACAGGGAATCCCTTTCCACCAAGCCAGAACAAGACGCTGCAGCTTGGCTGGGCGCTCATTCGCGACGCCCTTTGCGGCGCGGCCAATCTCGATCAAGCAGAGTTTGGGCAGATTTACTTGAAGCACAGCGATTTGGGGGAGGCAAGTTTCGAGATTCTCTCGCGCCTCCCGGAAAAGGACACGTGCTTTGGCTCGATCAGCAGCACGGAGCAATTCCTCGAGCAGATCCTCACCGCGCGCGGTCCAACGGGAAAACTTCCGCTGCTCACCAGTGCTTTTGTTTGCTGCACGCCGATTGAAGCCAAGTTCCTGACCAAGATTTTAACGGGCGACCTCCGCATTGGGCTAAAAGAAGGATTGGTCGAGGAGGCAATCGCGAAGGCGTTCGACGCGCCGTTGGACCATATCAAGCGTGTGAATCTGCTGGTGGGCAACATCGGCGAGGCTGCAGTGCTCGCCGCTCACAAACAGCTCCCTTCCGCGACTCTCCTGCCCTTTCGCGCGGTCAAGTACATGCTCGCTTCACCCGAAGAAACCGCCGCGGATATTTGGAATCGCGTCCTTGCCTGGCACGCTCCCGAGGCAAACTCCTCTGCCGAGCCGCTGCCCAATCTCGATCTGCCCAAGCCGCAAATCACCGTGTGGGTGGAAGACAAGTACGATGGCATCCGCGCCCAAATCCATAGGGTCGGCAAAACGGCGGCGATTTTTTCGCGCGATCTGAAAGAGATCACCCGCTCTTTCGAGGAATTGGCGGAAACGGCGCGTTTGCTTCCCGACGATTTTATCCTCGATGGCGAAATTGTCGCCATGCGCGGGGAAGAGATTTTGCCCTATGCCGAGCTGCAGCGGCGTCTGGGACGCCGCGAAGCGGACCTCTTCATGCGCGAGCAAATCCCTGTGCAATTCATCGCGTTCGACCTGCTCTGGCGGAATGGCCAAAACCTTCTCGAAAAACCGCTTTCCGACCGCCGCGCGCAGCTCGAATCAACCCTCGGTCGGGACGCGTTTCAGCGAGCCCCAAATATTTCCTCTGGCGCGCCCGAACCCCAAAGCTTCCGCCCTGCGCAAATCACCAATGCGAGTTCGGGGCTGGAAATCGAAGCCGCTTTCACTGCGGCGCGCGCGCGGAACAATGAAGGGCTCATTATCAAGGACCCGGCCAGCGTGTATGTTCCGGGCCGTCGCGGCCTCGCCTGGCTCAAGCTCAAGAAAGCTTATGCGACGCTCGACTGCGTCGTGGTCGGCGCCGAGTATGGCCACGGCAAACGCCGCTCCGTCCTGAGCGACTACACCTTCGCCGTCCGCGACGAAAATTCCGGCGAACTGAAAACGATCGGCAAGGCCTTCACCGGATTAACTGACGTGGAAATCGCGCGCCTCACCCAGCATTTCCTCAAGCGCGTTGTCTTCCAACGGGGCCGCTACTTCGCCGTCGAACCCGACACCGTCCTCGAAATCGCCTTCGACCTTCTGCAACCCAGCCCCCGCCACACTAGCGGCCTTGCGATGCGTTTCCCCAGAATCGTCCGCATCCGCACCGACAAAACCCTCGCCGAAATCGACACCCTAGCCACCGCCCGCAAAATCGCCGACTCAAAAAACGGCGAAAAAGTCTAGTTGAGCTCAGTGTCGCCACTCCGCTACTTCCCCTTTTTAACAAGGGACTCCAATTCCAGCAGGACAGAGGGCGGTCGCCAGAAATTCCAACGAAGGTCATTGATAGGTGCGAAGACAACCCGCGGTCCTGCCCGTGATGAAGTGCGCAGATAAATCGTGGCCAAAGACGGCCTCCACCACATCTGGTAGCGCCAATAGAGAATGTCATTCAGTGGCACTCGAATTTCGAATCGGTAATCGGAAACGTAGAGGAATTGCTCGTCGATGCTGAATTTCCTTAGCCGTTTTGAAAACCAGAGGATAAACGCGCTCCCTGCAAGCCAGGCCGTTGGAAACGCCCCTTTGGCTATCGGGTCCCCGGTCAGCCACGCCGCCAAAGCGCCTAGCCCAAATCCGCCAGTCCAAAGGGGAGGAACGAGGAATTTGAGAAAAACGTTTGGGTTCCTGAAATAACCCTTGGCACCTCTCTTATCTACAGGGGCCAAAGCGACCGAGCAAGAAAGCGAATTCGGAAT
>DASYTB010000615.1:0-4839 GCA_036002705.1 Verrucomicrobiia bacterium | reverse complement strand
AACGGCTTTCCCGGCGTTTGAATTCTTTGTAGAATGCGCTTACGACCCCACAAATACGCGTTGAGATGCTTATCATAAGAGATCAGAAGTGAGCGCGAGAAATCACAAAAAGTGGAATTTTAAGTCCTGTGCGTCTGCCATTTCGCCACACCGGCTTTTGAGGAATGGTTTCGCGCGGGACATGATAACGCAATGGTTTTTTTCTGCTAGTGCTGGTGCGGCGCGGGGTCTGCGACGTCCTGCTACGTGTCACCTTGGCTGTGTTCGCGGCGCCTCTCGGCGGCGAAGTTGCTGCCGGTTCCGACGGGGGAATGTATTTAGGAATGGGCTCCGCATGTCTGGAGCACTTTCATCGCGGCGTTGTGGCCGGGGATGCCGCTGACGCCTCCGCCGCGGCGGGCGCTGGAGCCACAGATGAAGACGTTTTGGAATTCGGTTTCGACTCCCCAGGAACCGATGGCTTCTTTGGTTTCGGCGAATGGGAAGGTGAGCGTCGCGTGAAAAATATTTCCGCGGTAGTGGCCTAACTCAGTTTCGATATCGATGGGCGTTTTGGATTCGAGGCAAGGCTCGCCGCTCTTGGAATAGGTGAGGCAATCCTGGATCGGCTCGGCCAGGTACGCATTTAAACCGGCCAGGCATTTTTCCGTGGCGCGGCGGCGGATTTCTTCGTTATCGACGGAAAAGAGGCGCCACGGGGTATCGAGCGCGAAGAGGGTGAGAGTGTGAAAACCGCTTTTACGCAAGTCGGACGAGAGGATGCTGTCATCGCTCAAGGTATGGCAGTAGATCTCGCAGGGAATTTTTTCGGGCAGACGCATCTGCGCGGCCTGAGTGTAGCTGGCCCGCATCTGCTCGTAGCTTTCATCAACGTGAAAGGTTCCGGAGAAAGCGTCCCGGCCGGAAATCCCTGCAGCCAGAAGGCGCGGGAGGCGCTTCAGAAGCATGTTGATTTTCAGGACGGAGCCTTCGTGCATGGCGTCCGGTTCGTAGGGGCGCTTGAGCAGGTTTGCCAGGACGTTGGCGCCGAAATTCACGAGAACGAATCTGGCTTCGACCGTGCGGGTCTGCCCGCCAACTTCAAATTGGACGGTTCGCGTCCGAGGTGAGAAATCCAAATGGGTGATTTGGATTTCCGTGTGGATCTCCGCGCCACGACTGGTCGCGGCGCGCGTGAGTTCATCGGCCACGCGTCCCATTCCACCGACCGGGACTTTCCATTCGCCGGTCTTGTTGCCGATAACGTGGTAGAGAAAACAGCGATTTTGGAGGAGGGATGGATCGTGCGGATGCGTGAAGAGGCCAATCTTTCCATCGGTAAAAACGACGCCGCGGAGCAAATCGTCCTGAATGTGTCGTTCGATGGCGCGTCCGAGGGGTTCCTCGACGAAGCTCCGCCACGCTTCTCGGCCCAAATCGCTCTTCGCGAACTCGCGCGCGAAATCCTCCTTGGAGCGGAGCGGTTCGAGCATGGTATCCCACAGTTGCTCGGCGAAAATTCGGGCGAGGCCATAGAAGTCTTTGAGTTGATCGAACTGGCGGCCGCTCCCCGTCAGTTCACGAAGGGATTCGCGACTGGTTTCTTCGGAAAGGTTGCTCAAGAGGAGGCCGTGATGGCGACCGCTTCGGGTATAGGGCGTAAAGGACGCGGTAGCGCGGCGGCGGAGATCGAGATTCAGCCCGAGTTCGTGAATAATTTTCTCGGGCAGGAGGCTTACGAGGTAGGCGTAGCGCGAGATTTTAGCTTCGTAATCGGGGAAGAGCCGTTGGGAAGTTGTGGCCCCGCCGATGTAATCGTTTTTCTCGAGGAGCAAGACGCTCAGCCCCGCGCGCGCCAGGTAGGCAGCGGCGACGAGGCCGTTGTGGCCAGCGCCGAGAATAACCAAGTCATATTTTGTTTTTATTTTCACTCGAAGGAGTGGAATCAAAGAAATAGCAAAAGCCAATACCAAAGGTCAGGGAAGGTCAAATGGCTGATGCCAAACAGCGTTCGGGGCTGAGGTGAATGTGTTTATGGATTCATGGGAGTGTTCCATCGTGTTTCGAGATGCGGCCCGCTTACCGCGCGCGAAGAGCCAGTTCCGTGTTGCGTGTTCTTCCGATATTCGGTTTTGTTGGGCGCATGACCCTTGAATTACGCACGATTCTCTCCCGGGCGAAACTAATTCCGTTTGCGGTTCTGAGCGTCGCCACCATTACCGCAGCGGACATTTCGTTCACCTTGCGGACGCGCGATCCCGCAACGGGACAAGAAATCCTCAGCGAGGAGCGGGTTGATCCAAGAAAGATCGGAGTCATCGCGGTTGATGTTTGGAATTACCACTGGTGCAAGACGGCGACGCTGCGCGTGGACGCGATCGTGCCGCGAATGAATAAAGCGCTCGATACCGCGCGGGCGCTGGGGATGACGGTGATGCTCTGCCCGAGTGATGTGGTGGACAACTATGTCGGCTATCCACAACGCGAGGCGGTTTTCGCCATTCCGCGGGTTCCGGTGCCCGCTCCCGTGAACGTATCCTGTCCGCCCGCGCCCGATGCGGGCGGTTGCGCCTGCGGACGCGAACGGTGCGCAGTGAATTTCGGCTGGGATGGAATGCATCCCGCATTGCGCATCGGCGAGCACGATTTGATGCCGGACACGCAGGCGGAAGTTTATGCCATCTGCCATCAACGAGGTTTGACGCATCTGATATATGTCGGATTTCACACCCAGGTTTGCCTGCTCGGCAAGCCGATGGGACTGAAAGCCATGAAATCCGCGGGCCTCCGCTGTTTCCTCGCGCGCGACATGACCGATGCTCATCCCGGCTATGATCCGGGACGCAATTTCACGCCCGACCTGAACACGGAACAGGTGGTCGAGCATTTCGAAAAGTATCTCGCGCCCACGATCAGCTTTCAGGACGAATTGGCGAAGCTTGGGCTTTGGGATGCGAACTGGGTTGTCGATCCTGTCCGAATCGCGCCCTGGGGGACGCCGATGCGCCCGCATCTTTTCGAAGAGCCGATCACCGTCACGCTGACCACACCACTGGAACCCGGCGCTGAGATTCGCTACACCCTCGACGGCACCGCGCCGACCGCCGAGTCAAGCCGCTACACCAGACCGCTCGTTTTTTCTGAGACGACGTCATTGCGCGCCACTGGTTTTCGGGATGGTCGCGCGGTTTGCCTCGAATCGGCAGGATCTTTCGCGCGCATGCTTCCCGTGCCGCCGCTACCCAATGTTTATATCGGTGATCTAACGCCGATTCGAAGCGTTGGTTTCGGGCACACCTACGGCGGCAACGTGCGTTACTCCGGAAACACCCGGGCGCCTCAAAAGGACAAATCCAACCTCGGCCAGGAGGTCAGGGTCAATCGCCAGGCGTATCGACACGGGATGGGTGTCCATGCGCCGTGCGAAATCGTTTATGAGCTAAAGCCCGAGTATAAACGATTCGTCGCGCTCGCCGGGGCGGACGAAAATCTCGTCAGCGTCAGCAACGGGTCGAACCTCGCGAAATATCCCAGCATCGTTTTCAAAGTTTTCATCGATGGCAAAGAAGCAGCCGCCAGTCCGGTCATGCGAATTTTGACCTCAGCCTGGCGCTTCAACGTGGAAATTCCGAGCGGCGGAAAGAGGATCAGCCTCGTTGCGATGGACGCAGGCGATGGCTCTCGCGAAGACTTTGCTGATTGGGCAGACGCCGGGTTTCTTCTTTAAGGCGTAGTGCTCTCTGTCCGGTTTGGCCTTGCCGGAGCCGAATCGACCTTCTCGTTTACACAGCTGGGCCGTGAGCATTTCCGGAAGGATGCCGTCTAGATAGGTGGACATTCATGAAAACCACGGCCCACGGGAGGCGCTTGGCGGGGGCCAGCCGTTTCGGATACCAATCCGCCACAAAACTTGGATCCGACCAGCTTGCAGTCCCAACGAGACTCTTTCCCACCACGGTTAAAGTGGTTTCAGTTCTTTTCAACCTGTTGGGGGAAGGTCCCCAACTCCTCGAACCGGTTCCGGGAGCGTATCACACGATTCCGCCCTTGGACATATCCCCCGGGAGGGAAAATAAGCATCGCAACAGGGCAAATCCTTTAAAATAGCTCGCCGGCGATACTCTAAAGCTTCACTCGACGTTCTGGCACGTTTGGTGCATCTGAATTTGATGCTTGACTTGGTAATTGAAAAGCGAGCCTAAGCACGGATTGCTGGCAAGTAATCTTTCAATTGGCAGTAGCAATGAAGAATCGAATTCTATCTTTACTGATCGCCCTCCTTGTCACCGCTTCATTCCAGGCGCGTGGTGACGATTCCACCCCACAATCTTCGGGCGCGACTGATTCCACGAGCAGCGAGAAAGGTCAGGGCGATGACGGTTCCGCTGGCGAGCAATCGTCTTTCCCTGAGATCGATGGACTCGGCACGTCAGTTAAACCGGTTCGGCCGGACAAACCGGATGGTGAGAGTTCGGCCAAGCGCGATGCCATTAAACAATTAACCGAGGCGTTCAAACAGAAAGCCGCCGAGTTTCATCAGAAACAGCTCGATCTGGCCAAGTCGCTCTCCGAAGCCAGCCGCGAGGACCGCGCCAAAATCCGCGATGAGATGAAAGCCAATCGCGAGGCTTTCGCGCAGATCAAGGATGAATTCCGCGATCAGGTGCGCGACGTGGTCTCGAAGCTAAAAGATCAGAAGCAAAAGATCGACGACGAAACGAAAGACAAACAAACCGACCGGCGTGGCGGTAAAACCCGCGCCTGATCGGAAAACGAATTTCCGCCGCATAGCGTAGCACCAGCACACCGGGTGGTCCGCCAGGATCACCCGGTTCTCGTTTACCCAGCCTCGGCTGTGTC
>DASYTB010000614.1:0-10403 GCA_036002705.1 Verrucomicrobiia bacterium | reverse complement strand
TCCATACGACCCGCGGAAGTGCCGGGCGCCGAAATGAATTTACAAAACCACGGCACGCCGACTCTCGGCCTGGGTTAAGCAAGGCCCGCTAACATGGAAGGCCACGCAAGCGCCTCCCGAAAACCAGATGAATCAGCCATTAGCGACGGAACGGTCAGCACCAGAAAGCGCTTGACCATTCCACGCGTGAGATACTCTTTCAGGATCAAACCTGCTTCGATGGTTTTGCCCAGGCCCACCTCATCGCTCAGGAGCGCCCGGCCGCGCAAGGCTCCGACGACGCGCAACGCCGTCCGCACCTGGTAATCGAGCTTCTGGATTCGGCAATAAGGAAACGCGAGCAGATCATCCGATTGATTCGAGACCCACCAAAGGGACGCCTTTTCCTGAAGACGATAGGCTTTGAGATTGTCCAGAAGAAGCATCGTCTGCTGAAAGGCGACCTCCGCCAGGACCGTTTTGATTGGCACTGATGGCGCCGGCCGGCCGGTGGAAATTGCCGGAGCGGGACTCTCGATGCGGCGATCCTTTTTATCCAATTTTGCCCTTTGTTGGCGCTCAAGCTCCTTCTCCCGCCTTTTCGCTTCGATCCGCCGCGCTCCTTCTTCAACTCGCCTTTCCAGCTCGATGGCGGCGTTCTCCTCCTTGCGGATGCGCTTGATCCAGGATGGCGGCTCGGCTTCAAGAATACTCTCGGTTCCCAACTGCTCCGCCAAGTACTCAACGGCGTCCTCTTCGGCCATGTTAAGAATTGCGTTTTCGACGACTTTCCAACCGGACAGATGGGGAGGGCCACTGATTTGAATCCACTTCTTCGTTTTGCTCCCGCCCTGAAACAACTGGCCAAAGATGATCGCCTCGGTCGCGAAAGAAGCGCGAAAACGGTCAAGCACCTTCCTGATTTCTGCCGCGTCGCGCGTGGTGAGAAAGGACTCTCGATAATCCTCCCACGTAAGTTCGTCGGCCCCTCGGGACCGAACGTTCAAGCGATAAGGCTCAAGATTGGCGTCTCGCCTGCTCCATTCCAGCTCAACGCGCCGTTCGGAGGGATCGATCGTTACCCGCAAGTCGTAAGGTTTCGCTACGGCTTGCCGCATCTCCGAAAACAGCTCGGCTTGCTTCGACATCGGTGTTCAGACCAGAATTCTCTAATCGAAAAGCGATGGCAACATTCCGTTTCGGCGAACTCCGCCAATTTTCCGTCGCGGGGAACTCGGGACGCGCCGCTCAGAGCGCTCGCGCGATAATTTCGAGCGAGATCATGCCGTAAGCGGTGACCAGAGCAGGATCTTTTTCCATCCAACGGGCGGTGTCATTCTGCCATGAGCCGTCCGGGCGCTGTAGATCGAGCAGGCGGAGAGCGAGTTTTTCTTTCCAGTTCACTTCGCCTTTTTCGGTGGGGAGTTGATCAACGCCGTAAGCGGAGAGCGCTTTGGACATGGTGTGCAGGTAATAGTAAAGGCCAGCCGGGCCCATGCCCGGATTTTCGTCGAGGGTAAAGTTCTTTTGCAACCACTTGAAGACCGCCTGTACGCGAGGGTCATCTTTCTTTAACTCGGCATAGATGTAACTCAGCAGGCCCGCATAGCTGATGCTGCCGTAAGAACGAAGAGCGACGCGGCCATTGATATTGGTTTCACCAGCCATCGAGCTGCCGGGATAATAAACAAAACCGCCCTTGTATTGCGGGTCATCGGAAACCCAGGCCTGTTTGTTGAACGCGGAAAGGTTTTGGCAATTTTGCAGGAAGTGGATGGCGGCTTTCCAATTAAGATCTTCTTTGTTCGGACTGTCTTTGGCGTATTGCTTCGTATAGTAGAGCGCCTCGAGCGCCTCGACCGTGTTCGCCATGTCCGAATGTTCATAACGGCTTCCGTAGCCGACACCGCCATCGAAAGGAGTATCGAGCACGCCGGCTTCGCCCATGTCGATTTGCGTCCCGATGAGGTAATGCCGCGCGCGCAGGATTTGCTCGCGATAACGGTCATCCTTGGCGGCGGCGAGCGCGAGCAGGCCCAGCGACGTGTTGTAATTCACCAGTCCTTTGCCTCCGTGAATGCTGCCGTCCGGCTTCACGTTTTTAAGCAGGAACTCGTAGCCTTTGCGCAATGATTCGGCCTCGGCTCCGCCTGGCTCTTTGCCTTTTAAGGCGACAAGCGCCAGCGCTGAAAGGGCCGGTTGGTCCGCAGTGGACCAATGTCCGTCGGCTTGCTGGTTCTTGACGAGGAAATCTGCCCCGCGCTGGATCGCGAGATTCAATTCGTTACGCAGCGATTTGTTGCCGGCTGGAACTTCCTGTTCAGCGGAAATTGAGAGCGCGGCGACCGCGCAGACGATTAGTTGAAAGTATTTCATTTTGCTCCCAGGATCATGGCAGGACCGGTCAATCCTCCCTGCTGATTAAAATTGCAAGGTCAGCTTAACTGGCGCTCCGATGGGCGGCAAATCGGTTTTCGCCGGACGCCAGCGATCATCGTCATCGGCGGAGATGCGGCCGGTTTGCATGAGCGAATCGGGATCAGCGATGATGGAAAGAATGGAGCCATCGCGTTGGGCGATGAAGGTTCCTTCGACCATGCGCGAGCCGAGATATTGCCAGTCGCCGTCCAGGAGACGTTTCTGTCTATTTACATCGAGAATGAGAGAATCGGCGCTGGCATTTTTTCCGGACGGTAATTCGACCGAGACGCGAATTTTAGGGAATTCGTTGGTTTTAATCGGTTCCTTGAGCAAGAGGAGCGCCGCGGTGTGGATGTGAACAGGCTGGGCGTCAGTTTTGAAAATGCTTTCGTGCAGTTTGCCAATCGCGCTGACGAGAACATATTCAATCGGCCCTTCGAGCATGTTGACCTGTGTCGGAATGGTCAACTGTCGCTTGATCGCATCCACTCGGACCAAACCGATTTCGTAAATTCCTGGACCAACCTGGCGGACGGAATTGGTTTCGGCCGCGGAAGCGGATCGCGGTAAAAGAGCGCAAACCAGGAAAACAAAGGGCAATGCCATTGGTGACAGTTTTAAATTCGTTTGCAAACCGCAGTTGTCGCGAAAAACGCGCATCAGACAATTGAAGGCCGGCGTTGCATTTCGTCAACCCGTGCCCAACGCTTCAAGAGCGGGTTTAAAATGCCAAAAGCCTGTAGTGCGGGTTTCCAGTTTCCAGTCTGCGCTACAATTTTAAATCCTTTAAGCGTTTCAACGCTGATTGCGCCGCCCAGTAGCCGCACATTCCGTGAACGCCGCCACCAGGAGGCGTGGAACTGGAGCAGATAAACAGGCGTTCGTTGGGCGTGGTGTATGGATTCCACCGGACAACAGGTCTGAAGACCGACTGAAACAAACTGTTTGCGCCGCCCGTGATATCCCCGCCGATGCAATTGGCGTTGTAAGTCTCGTACTGCGCGGGTGACATGGTGTGCCGCGCCAGAATTCGGTCACGAAATCCGGGAGCAAATCGTTCGATCTGTTTTTCGATCCGTTCCGTCATATCCACCGTGCAGCCGTTGGGCACATGAGAATAGGCCCAGACCGTGTGTTTGGCGCTGGGTGCCCGGCTCGCATCGAAAAGAGATTGTTGCGCGACCAGGACGAAGGGCCGATCTGGAATGCATCCGCGGCCAATTTCACTTTCGGCGCGGATGATTTCTTCCGCCGCCCCCCCGACATGGACAGTGGCTGCCTTGAGACAAGCGGGAGCGCTCCATGGAATCGGCCCATCCAAGGCCCAATCCACTTTAAAAACTCCAGGGCCGTGACGGAACCTCTGCAAACCGCGCAGATAGCTCGCGGGAAGTTCACGCCCTGCGATTCTAGCGATTTGAGCGGGAACTAAATCAAAGAGGACAGCTTCCGAAGGCGGAATCTCTCCGAGGGAACGAACCGACCGACCGGTTTCGATCTCACCGCCCTGTTCCCGGAGAAATTTCTCCAGTGCGCGAATAATTTGATTTGAACCGCCACGGGCGAAGGGCCACCCAACCGCGTGGCCGGAAAGCGCGAGCACCACTCCGAAGGAAGCGGTGCCCGCGCGATCCAAAGGTAAAATCGAATGCGCCGCGCATCCGGTGAACAACGCGCGAGCCTCTTCCGTGCGAAAGCGCTTGATGGCCGCTGCACACGAGCGCAGGGCAATGGCGCCGAAACGGGTCATCATGAACGGATGCCGCGGGATGCGAAGTGGGCGCAGAATGGAATCAAAAAACGCTTTCGAATGCTTCACCCAGGGATCAAACATTTTCGACCAGTTCCGCGAATCAGAACCCAAAATTCTCGCGGTTTCTTCGAGCGAACGTTCGAGCACGGCCGCGCGGTCATCGGAGAGTGGATGCGCCAACGGACTCGGCGGATGCACCCACTCAAGGCCGTATTGGGTGAGGTTCAAATCGCGGAAGACAGGCGAAAGGGCGGCCATGGGGTGAATCGCCGCGCAGATATCGTGATGAAATCCTGGCAGGGTCAGTTCGGCGGTCCGGCAGCCGCCGCCAATTTCCTCGCGGGCCTCGAGAACCAGGACGCGAGCCCCGTTTTTCGCCAGCACCGCGGCAGCGGTGAGGCCATTCGGACCCGCGCCGACCACGACTGCGTCATAGCGATTCGTTTTGCTCATGAAACGCGCCGACACTTAAAGCGAGGGCGCACCGCGCGCGGAGCGTCCGTCCGCGCGAGTTACGGCGCATCGACCTGCGCTTGATAATAGCCGTCGGCAAATTTCTCGAAGAACCGATGCTCGTTAAAAGGAAAGTGCCGGGCGAAAGCAATCGCGACAATCCGTTCGTTGCGGTCAATTCGGCAGTAAGTCGTCGCCGCGCCGTACCAACCGAAGGCGTCGGGCGATCCGAGAATGCTGCTGAAGCCGAGATCGTGCTGGACTTCGACGCCGAGCCCGAACCCGTTCGGCTGATCCGGCAGATCGTATCCTGGCGCATGGGATTCTTCTTTTCCACGTCCGCGTAACCATAAGCCCCGGTATCGACGATTTTGCCATCGCGCGCGAGCAGAGTCACAACGCCCGCGTGCTGGCCGGATTCGACGAAGCCATTGACAATCTGGTGCAAACGTTCGAGGCGTTCGGCGGAAAATCCCTCGACGTCCGGCCGAGTGTGAGGCAGTCCCTTTGAATCGGTCGCGAGTGAGCCCGTGCCTGCCAAAAGGGCGATGATCAGGAGAATCACCTTTTTCATGGAGGCATGATACTGAATAGCTCGCCCGCCTCCCGCAAGAGTCGATTCGGCGGTCGGCCCACTGCCGATTGGCCACCCTCTTTCGAGGGGGTTTCTGCGGCCTCCACGCCCCTTTTGGTTTCTTTTGCCCCTTTGGCCCGTTCGGAACTCTTGGTTGCGCAAAACCCATCAAAAAGGTACAAACGATTATGCCCGCCGTTGACGTTAAAATGGATTCATTGTGAACACTCATGCTCAATCGCCCTGGTCCCAGCCGGTGACACGCCGTGCCTTCTTGCGCGGCACGGGCATTACGCTGGCACTGCCGTGGCTGGAATCGCTGCCGCTGCGCGCCATGGATACGGGTGAAACGATCGCCAAGGCGGTGACGCCGAAGCCGCCGGTGCGCTTTGCCTGCCTCTATTTCTCTAACGGAGTCAAGCCAGCGCATTGGTGGGCCAAAGACTCCGGCGAGGAGATGGAATTCGGCGAAGGTTTGAAACCGATTATGTCGGTCCGTGAGGACATGATCTTTCTCCGCGGCCTTTACAACGAAAAAGCCGCATCGCACAAAAGCCCCCACCTTGGCCGGAATTCCAATTTGCTTTCGGGCGGCTGGGTGAGCACCGATCAAAACGACATCCGCTGCGGGAAAACAATGGACCAGCTCATGGCGCAACAAATCGGAGATCGCACGCCGATCCCGAGCCTGGTCGTGGGAATTGAGCCGACGGAATTGCGCCTGGAGGACGGGCTCTCGATGCTATACAGCTCGTGTATCTCGTGGTCTTCCGAGACGAAGCCCGCCATGAAGGAGATTTATCCGGCTCGCATTTTTGATCTGCTCGTGGGCGATCCTGAAGCGCGGCGACGCGACCGGAGCATTCTCGACGAGGTGATGGCGGACGCGAAAGATCTCCAGCGGCGGATTGGCTCGAACGACCGCCAGAAACTAAGCGACTATCTCGAATCCATTCGCGACGTGGAAAAACGCCTCGACCATGCTTCGCGCGACGGACGGCTCGAAGGATGGCGTCCATCGCTGACGGAGCCGAATATGCAGCGCCCAGCGGATTCGCTGCCGCAGGATATTCCAGCCCACATGAAGCTGATGCTCGATCTGATTGTGCTGGCCTTCCAAATGGACAAAACCCGGATCGCCACCTGCATGCTCAACAATGATCTCTCCCAAATGAACTTCGGTTTCATTGAGGGCGTCCAGGGCGCGTTACACTTGGACCTGACCCATAACGGCCACGATCCCAAACGCGAGGCGATGTATCTGAAAACGAATCAATATCACGTCCAGCAGTTCGTGTATTTGATTGAACGTCTTAAAAAGATCGACGAAGGCGGCCAGTCGATGCTCGACAATTCCATCGTGCTTTTCTGTTCCAACCTCTTCGATGGCGACCGGCACCAGGCCGACCAAATGCCCATGCTGCTGGCGGGCCGCGCTGGGGGAAAGCTGAAGACCGGGCGCATTGTTGATTATCTCGACCGTGGCAGCGAAAATCGTCGCGCGTGCAGCCTCTATCTTTCTTTGATGGATCGAATGGGCGTCAGTGTTTCGCGCTTTGGTGACGCGGATCGCCGTCTCGCTGATATTTGAGGCTTGGCAAGACCGGCGGATTTTCCACTCTTCTCGCGGATATGAAACTAAGCGCCGAAAAACGAATCGAAGAATTGAAATGGGAACTGCCGCCCGCGCCAAAGCCGGTCGCGGTTTACAAGCCGTTGGTGGTCGTGGATCGCATGGCTTATGTATCCGGGCACGGACCGCTGAAGTCGGACAAAACTCTCATGACTGGCCGCCTTGGAGACGACCGCAACCTCGAGCAAGGCAAAGCCGCCGCTCGGCAGGTCGGGTTGGCCATCCTCGCCACGCTGAAGGAACACGGAGTGCTCAATCGCGTTCAGCGAGTCGTGAAGGTGCTCGGGATGGTCAACGCAACGCCCGATTTCAAGGAGCATCCGACAGTGATCAACGGCTGCAGCGAATTGTTCGCGGAGTTGTGGGGACGGGAAGACGGAATCGGCGCCCGCAGCGCGGTCGGCATGGGTTCTCTGCCGGGAGATATCGCGGTCGAGATTGAAGCGATCTTCGAACTTAACCCGGACTGAATTTGGACAAGCTCTGGTACAAAGTCTCGAACGTCGCGAGTATCCCTTCGCCGGCATTGCTGGTTTATCCCGAGCGCATCGCCGAGAACATCCGGCGCGCCATTCAAATCGCGGGCGGGCCCGAGCGCCTGCGCCCGCACATCAAAACGCATAAATGCAGCGAGGTGCTACGGCTGCATTTGGCGACAGGAATAAAAAAGTTCAAATGCGCCACCATCGCCGAAGCGGAAATGGCGGCCCGCGCCGCCGCGCCGGATGTCTTGATCGCCGCTCAACTCGCCGGACCAAATCTTAAACGACTCGAGGCGCTTCGTCGCGCTTTTCCGCGGACGGTCTTTGCCACCATCGCGGACAACGGACAAACGATTCGAGACCTTTCCAAGACACCCGATACGCTCGATCATCCGTTGCCGGTTTATCTCGACATTAACTGCGGCATGGATCGGACCGGAATTTATTCCACCCAGGATGCATTCAACCTTTACGCTTTGATTTCGAGGCTGCCCGGTCTCATCCCGGCCGGGCTCCACGTCTATGACGGCCACATTCACGATGCCGATTTGGGCCTGCGGGAGAGCCGCTGCGAAGAGGCGTTTGCCCCGGTCGAAAAACTTCGCTCCGTGCTGGAAGGAAATGGGCTTTCCGTTCCAACCATGGTTGCGGGCGGTACGCCAACCTTTCCCATTCACGCCCGCCACCCGCACCGCGAATCCAGCCCCGGCACTTACGTGTTTTGGGATTTCGGTTACCAACAGTTCGCCGACCTGGACTTCCAACCGGCCGCCGTTCTGCTTACCCGCGTGATCAGCAAACCGACGCCAAACCGTTTGTGCCTCGATCTGGGGCACAAGGCGGTTGCTTCAGAAAATCCGCATCCGCGCGTGCAGTTTTTGGGGTTCACCGACGCGGCGGCCGTGACGCACAGCGAAGAGCACCTGGTCATCGCCACGGCCCAGGCTCCACAATGGCAGGTTGGCGACGTGCTTTACGGGATTCCGCGTCACATCTGCCCCACGGTCGCCTTGCACGACTTCGCTCATCCGGTGACGAATGGGATCGCTGGCGCGCCATGGAAAATCGAAGCGCGCCAGCGGCAGATCACGATTTAAGCAATGCACTCGAACTCAGCCCTGCTGCTCTACGCGGCTATTGCAGTGGCGGGGCTGATCATCCTGACAGTGCGATTCAAACTGAGCGCATTCGTCGCGCTCACTATTGCCTCAATTTTCCTCGGCCTCTGCGCGGGTCTCGAACCGCCCCGCCTCATGAAGGCATTTGCCGACGGCCTGGGCGCGGTTCTCGGCTCCATCGCGCTGGTCATCGCCCTGGGGACAATGATCGGTCGAGTCCTGGCCGAAACCGGGGGCGCGGATGCAGTTTCCGAGAAGCTCCTCTCTCTCTTTGGAGAACGGCATCTCGGCGTCGCCTTCTGCATCATTGGGCTTGTCGTCGGACTGCCTGTTTTCTTTCCCGTTGGTCTGGTCCTGCTTCTGCCAATCCTCTTCACTGTCACGCGAGAAAAAAACCTGCCGCTTCTCACCATCGGAGTTCCAATGGCCGCGGGGCTTTCCTCAGCCCACGGCTACATCCCGCCTCATCCGGGCCCGCTTGCCGCGATTGAACTGCTCCACGCGGACCTTGGCAAAACGTTGCTCTATTCGCTGCCCGTCGGATTGGTCGCCGGACTTGCGGCAGGACCTTTGCTGGTGCGTTTCTTTCGCGATGCTCTGTTGCATCCTCAGAAGAGTCCGGGTTCAACGATTAGTTCGGCAGCCAATCGGCCGCAGGCGAGTTTCCTGGCCGCGCTCGCCACCATTCTTCTGCCCATTGCGCTCATCGCCTCTGCCACTCTGGCGGACTTCTTTCTGCCAGCCGAAAGCGCATTGAAACCTGTCTTCCAACTGGCCGGCCACCCAATTTCAGCCCTGCTCATCGGGTTGCTCTTTGCCTATCTGACTCTGGCTCGCGGTGTAGGATTTTCACGGCAGCAGATTCTCAAGATGAGTGAAGATTCACTCGCGCCGGTCGCGGTGATTCTGCTCGTTGTCGGCGCGGGCGCGGGCTTCAGCAGAGTCCTCATCGAAAGTGGCGCTGGGAAAGCCGTCGCTGAGATTGCCGTCCGCTGGAACTTGCATCCGATGCCCATGGCCTTCGTCTTGGCCGCGCTCATTCGAATCGCCACCGGTTCAGCAACGGTCGCCATCACCACGGCAGCGGGACTGCTCAAGCCGATCGCCGACGCCCGTCCCGGCACCAACCTTGAATTGCTGGTGCTCGCCACCGCCTCCGGCTCCGTTATCCTTTCGCATGTCAACGATGGCGGCTTCTGGCTCGTCAAGGAGTACCTCAATCTCAGCGTCCCTCAAACCTTGCGCACCTGGACGATTTTGGAGACCGTCCTTGGCGTGGCCGGATTTATTTCAGTTTTGCTGCTCCAGTTATTCATGTAGGCAGATCGTCAATGAGGCGACGGATAGATGAAGAATACTTCGGCGCCGATTTCCGCGGCCAGGGCGCCGCGGAAATCTTCCAACCGGCGCGTACTGGCGATGGTCGGTCAGGGCGACTTTCTACTGCTGATGTTCTCCATACTCATCGCCTCCCGCCTCGTTTTTCCACTGGCCCGAAATATTTTCGGAGGCGACGTTGTAGCCATTGAAATCTTCCAGGAGAAAAGCATGGTTTCCTTTTCGAAAGGAATTCCACGCGGAGAGGCGAGTTTGATTTTCTCGGCCGGGCAGCAAAACCACCGCCACAGGGCCAAGTCGCTTCGCGTTGAGAGAGTGCTCTTTAGGATAACTCGACGAGGTAATTTCTACTACACAAGAAGGCGCGGGCAGCTCCCTTGCCGCGCCGGGCCTATACGTTCGAATCAGGAACCCACTTTACCTATAGAGGGAATCATGGCCATTTCCGTTCGTCGGGGAATCTTTGCCGTTCAACTGCCCGTTTGTGCGGACCTTTTGTGAGCCCTGGCGCAGGCGTGATCCTTGGCGGAGACGGCGCGACCGCTCGTTCTGCGGGCCGGTCCCGTTGCCATTTGTAAGAATCGAAGGCGCGCGATCAAGGAAAGCCGCGCCATCTCGATCCACAGCCGCCGCTCGGTTGCCCAGACTCACT
>DASYTB010000613.1:0-9919 GCA_036002705.1 Verrucomicrobiia bacterium | reverse complement strand
GAATGATCGCGCTTCGCTCACGGCGAATTATTTAGATGCGTCGGGCAACAGCCTCGGCAGTGATCGTATCGGCAATGTTCTCGCGGTGGATCGAACGAATCATACCGCTTTGCTTTATCGTGGCGGCACGAATGCGGTTCCGGCCGGCACGCGAAAAATCCAGGTTGTCCTGAGCATGATCAATGATTCTGGCGCTTATTACAATGACGGCTACGCTGATAATCTTTCCCTCGTGCTGCGGCACGAGAACGCCAGCTTGCCTATCTTTGACAACAGCGGTGGAGGTGACAACGGCGGAATCGGGTTCACTGAAACGAGTTGGCTGGCGAGTAGGTTCTGCCTCGGAGCGCAAGCTTTTGACCTCGACTCGTTGAGCATGCTTCTGAGCAACGGCAGTTCCACCGGCCAAACCGGGGACCCGAGCACGGTCCGCCTCCAAATCTTCGCCAATGATCCGGTGAGCGGCAAGCCTTCCGTCAACACGGGAGTGATCATGAACCTCTCCGGCCTGACCAACCCCATCACGATCAGCACGCGATTGGTCAAATGGACGCCGGCCACGCCGTTCCGTCTCTCGCCCAATACCTGCTATTGGGCTGTATTGAGTCGCGAAGGTGGAGGGGCCATTGGACTGATTGCTTCATTCTCGACGCCCACTGGCGCTGCCGCAGCCTTGGGAAAAGCCCAATCAAACGATGCCGGCGTGACCTGGGGGATCGACCCTTCTTTTAATTTCAAGATGCGCATCGAGGGGACCCCTGTGCCAACGCCGCTGCCCACCGCCGAACTGATCGTTCCTGGAACAGCCAATCCGTGGCTCGCCGGAATGACCAATGGCTTTGCCGAATCCTCCGGAGATACAACCCCCGCCAATTCGCCGGTGCTCTTCAGTGGCTTTAGCGCGGGGATGAAGCTTCAGTTCAGCGTTCCGGAAACTGATCGGGCGGGATATCAGGCGGGGTCGGAATCTGGACCGGACGGTGTGCCCGGTTTTTTCGTGACGCACGGGGCAGAGTCCGGGATCGGTGAGATTCGCGGGGCGCAGGCGAACGCTCTGCTGGGTGTGTTTTTAAATGGTAATCAGCCCGGCGCCGCCCCGACGCCGCTGCCGCTGGATTTCACAGCCGAGGGGGCACGAAATTTTCTGGAGCTTAAGCCTGAGCTGAACCAGCCGTTTTACATTGGCGATGGGAAAACCGCGGACGAAATCGCCCAGACGGTGATCGCTCCGGCGGGCGCAACCCGACTTTTCCTCGGAATCACCGACGGCGCCGGATGGTATAATAACAGCGGCGCGTTTCACGTGACGGTGAAAATTGTATCGCCGCCTTCCACCACTTCAGTGCCTCCCCCCGATCTGGCCGCCAACGGTTCAACCATTATCCCGGCCGGAACCGGTGCCTTCACCAGCTTTCCTTTCGCGCCGAGTTTGAGCGGCAGTGATGCCGCGTTTCTCGGCCTGGGCAACGAGGGACAGCAAGGGATTTATGTTCGTAACGCGAATTCGCAGATCACGCGAATTGTCGATCTCAACACGCCGGTTCCGAATGGAGCGGGCAATTTTCTTTCATTCGGAGCCCAGGCCGGAATCATTATCGTGGGTGGAACCGAGGCAGGAATTATCATTGTGGGCGGTAATGTCCTTTTTTCGGGACACGGCCCGGATGGCCAGCAAGGAATTTACCTTGCGGATCGGTTAAACCCGGCGGCACCGATCCGAATCGTCGATACCAGTACCGCCAATCCCGGGAGCTTTGGGAACTTCACGGCCTTTCAAGACACTCTCGGCTTTAGCGGGGAACAAGTCGTTTTCGGCGGCAGCGGCTTTGGCGGCCAACAGGGCATTTATGCCGTTGCCGTTCCGACCGGATCCCAAGCCGGCTTACCTATTCCCATCGCAGACAACGCGACGCCCCTTCCGGGCGGCAGCGGGAACTTTACCGCCTTTCCCTCCGCGCCAACGGTGAGCGGCAACAGCGTGGCCTTTATCGCCAACGGCCCAGACGGACAGCAGGGACTTTATAAAGCGGTGCTTCCCACAGCCGGACAAAGCGCTTCTCTAACCGCCGCCGCAGACACCAGCACCGCCATCCCAGGCGGCAGTGGGAATTTTACCGCGTTTGGTACCGATCAGGAACATCCGGTCGCGCCAGCGATGCAGGGAGATCGTCTCGCGTTCGTGGGCAGCGGCTCCGCCAGCCAGCAAGGCATTTACACCATTGGCGTTTCCGCGCCGCCCCAGGCAGGCCCGGCCCGGTTGGCCGACAGCTCAACAGCGATTCCGGGGGGCACGGGAAATTTCGCCAGCTTCGGTGCGGTCAGCATCAGTGACACAGATGTGGCTTTTCTCGCCAACGGTGCGAATGGGCAGCAGGGGATTTATGCGGCGACAAGCGAAAGCGGACCTTTTAAGGTGATTGATCTCCATGACAAAATCGCTGGCAAATCCATCGCGGGATTGAACTTCTCGCGCACCGGACTCTCCGGTGACCCAATTACATTCCAGGCAACGTTCACAGACGGGTCCCAGGGCATTTACACCATGGATATTGTGCCTCCAGCGCTGCCCGTGCGGATCGTCAGCGCCCAGGAGATCGGAACCGACCTCGTCCTGAGTTTCACTTCCAACGCCGGCCGATCCTATGAAATCCAAAGCCGCGCCGATGTCGCGGCAGGAGAATGGACCGCCATTCCGGGAAGCCCGTTCGCCGGGACCGGAGCTGATGTTCAAGTCTCGATTCCAAACGCCTTCGCGCAAGCACGGCAGTTTTACCGCATCAAACAACTGCAGTGACTCAGCAATTGAAATAACCAAGCTAAGCGAAAGCTAAGCGTGACTAGGTAATTAACGTGGGGCAGGAGAGCCGCCTCGGCGAGAGCCCGGGCGCCTACCTACCCACCAGATCTGAGGGAATTTAGGCGCGTCTGGCCTGTCTTTCTCCGTTACGTTCAGCCCGGGAAATGGTCTAATGCGCTGATGGACCAGGAGAACTCCGCGCCGAAATTCGTCGAGGGATTGATCACGCGCGCGGAACAGGCGCGGGCGAGTGACATTCATCTTCAGATGCGAACGTCGGGTGCGGAGATTGCGTTTCGCTTAGATGGAATTATCACGCCGGCTGGTTCGATTCCGATGGAGGTGGCCGAGCGTGTTTTTGGGCGCATTAAATATCTGGCGCGGCTGAAGACTTACCAGGAACTTTTGCCGCAAGATGGTCGGATCGCGAAAGGGGAGGTCGGATCGAAGAACGATATTCGCGTGGCGACGTATCCGACGGTCACGGGGGAAAAGATCGTGCTGCGGTTGTTTAAAGAGGAGCAGGCGAAATCGTTGGGGGAACTCGGGCTGGGGGAGGAGATTCAAACCGGGATGGAAGCGGTTCTGCGCAAAACGAGCGGGTTGGTGCTGCTGACCGGACCGGCGGGCAGTGGCAAGACTTCGACCATTTACGGCTGCCTGCAGTTTCTTGTGACGCTGGGAGGCAAACAGATCATCACGATTGAGGATCCTGTCGAACAGATTCTGCCGGGGGTGATGCAAACGGAAGTCAACGAGGCGCGCGGGCTGACGTTCGCGGCGGCGGCGCGGCATGTGTTACGTCAAGATCCGGAGGTGTTGCTGATTGGGGAAGTGCGGGATGAAGACACGGCGCGAATTGCGGCGCGCGCGGCGAGCACGGGACATCTGGTGATTACGACGATTCACGCCGGAAGCTGCAAAGGAGTGATGGACCGGATGCTCCTGTTTTACCCCGAAAGCCAGGAGGTGTTATCGAGCGTGGAATTGATTCTAAACCAAAGACTGGTTCGGAAGATTTGCGAAAAGTGCGGAGGAAAAGGCTGCGAGGGCTGTTTGCACACGGGCTATCACGGTCGGGTGCCCATCGCGGAAGGCGTTATATTCAATGAGGCGTTACGCCGCGATTTTCGGGAGAAAGGAAGCGAGGCGATTAAACCGGACAGAACAATGGAACAAGCGGCAAGCGCGCTGGTGGAGCAAGGAATTACAAACGCGAAGGAAGTCGAGCGGGTGCTGGGCCGAAAATGAACAAGGGCCCCGAGGAAGCTGTCATTAGTTGTGGATCGTGATTGTGCTAAAGCATTGACCTTTTGCAATCCGTTTCGTTAATTCGCCGCCCGATGCGATGTTTTGTTGTGATAGTTCTTGCCGCCGCGCTGCTGGTGGGATGCAAGAGCGCGGAGAAAAAGAAAGAGACTCCGCCGAAAAAGACGACTTCGGCCCGGGTCCTGACTAATACCGCGCCCGCCGCGCCTGCGCCATCGCCGGGTCGCCCATCAGTGCGTCCGATTGACGCGCTGAGTGGACGGATTATCGCCGTTCGCGAACCGCTTCGATTTGTGATCGTTGACTTTCCGAATCGGCGCATGCCGAAGCCGGAACAGCGTCTCTCGGTTTACCGGCTGGATCAAAAAGTGGCCGAGATCAAGATTTCGGGTCCGTATCTAAACACGACGGTGGCGGCAGATGTGACCGCGGGTGAAGCGCGGGAAGGGGACTTGGTGAAAGAGGAATAAAAATCAATCAGCCTTTCCCGCAGCTTTCGGCGCGCTCTTCTTGTGGTAAGGCGAGGAAAGATTAAAATAAATGCCGCAGAGGGGCTTTTCGCCTTCGGTTTGGCTCAAGATAATGGTGATCTGTTTATCGAGAGCGATGCCATGGCGAAGGTTGGGGCCGCGATTCTGGTAGGCTTTGATGGCTTTTTCCATCAGCGAAGTGAGGGAAGCTTCGCATTCCTCGGGAGTTTTATCGAGGCATACGATGTACTTCTCAAAAGCCTTTAAGGCTTCGGCAATTTCCGGCTTAAAGGAATCAACCGTCACGCGCAAATAGTTAGAGTTCAGCGCGCAAAAGGCAAGACCATCAAAAAGTAAGCGCGGCGATCTTTTCCTGGAGCTGGGCGTTCCAACGCTCGAGAAAGCCGAGTGTGGCAACGGCGGATTGCAGAGTGTTGACGGTTGCGGGAGAAAGGGGCGGCTGAACCTGGCCGGAAGTGGCGAGCGATTGAAGTTCGGCTTCGGTTTTTCGGATTTGACCGGCGAGTTCGGCTTGCAGAGCTCGAACTGTTTCAGCGCAAGCCAGGGCCTTTGTGAGGGCCTGGACTTTGATCATGGGGGAGGCGGCGGCGCGTTTTTCGCGCGCTAATTCGTCCGCTCGTTTGGTGATCTCCGCGACACGCGAGAAAAATTCCAGCGCGGCCGGCGGAACGCTCTGAACATGGGGTGCCTTGGGAACGCCTTCCAATTCGAGGAAATGCTGGAGCCGCAGGCGAGTATTCCGAAGCGTATTGCAAGCTTCGTTTAAGGCCGCGAATTCCTTTTCCGCCTCTCGTTTTTGCTCCGCGCCTTGGGCCTTGTCGGGATGTCGTTCCGCGGAGAGCCGCAGAAAGTTTTGCTTCAGAGTCTCGGGATCAATCCAAAGCTGGCGACGAAGTTCGAGCCGGGCGAAACAATCCATTTCGCTCAGGCGCTGAAACTTTCGCCGCAGGAGCAAGTGGTGGCGGCATTGGGGTTTTTCACTTTGAAGCCGCCTTCCTGCAGCGCATCGACGAAATCCAATTCGGAACCAGTGACATACAGCGCGCTTTTCGGATCGACAACGACCTTGATGCCGCTGGATTCGACGAGAATATCGCGATTGGCCGGAGCATCCTGCAGGTCCATCTTGTATTGCAACCCGGAACATCCACCGCCGATGACGGAAACCCGAAGCACTCCCTGGGGCCGACCTTGCCTAGTCAGGAGAGAGCTCACTTTGCGGCTGGCGTTGGGCGTCACGCGAATGAGCCGCTCGTCGCCCACGCGATAACCCGGAGTGGGGGCGGTGCTGCTGGCGGTTTGAAGTTTACCTGCAATCATCGGAGACGGAACGTATAGCCGCGGAGGTCTCTGGTCAACGCAAGGCGGCGCATCACCTTGTCGCCCGTTCCAAATGCGCGGGGACGATGTTGGTCTTGCCGTTGATGATTCCGACGGGAAAGCTACTGGGCAGATAGCCATCCAGTTCGAGGGTAAGGGTGTATCGGCCGGGGGGAAGCCGAAAAACCTCGTTGGCTACGGTTCCGAGTTTTAGATCGCCATTCTTGTCGTCGTGAAGCCAAACGGCGGCGGTGCGGATATCAGCGTCCTGGTAGGTCAGCAAGAGGGTGCCGGCGGGTGGAGAATACACGAAGATGTGGTGTGGTGGCTCGGGCCCGAAATTGATGTTGGTGAGCACTTCATGCCACGGTTCCGGGGGCGCAATGGTCAAAGGATATTGTTCGTTCGGGGTCAATTCGACGATTTCGGAGGTCTTTTCGGCGTCATCGACGTAGAAGCGGGTCCGGCGAAAGGCCCCCTGATCGATGGCGCTGCGGAATTCAGCGGTGATTGAGCCGAGTTGTTGCTTCGTCAGCATCGCGGCCAGTGTCAGATTCGTTCCGGAAGCAAGCTGGGTGTGGAGGGTCTTTCTCGTATAGCCATTGGCAAGGAATTGAAATTCGGATTCTTCGTAGCGGCCATCCGGTGGCAGGATCACTGTTAGCGGCGTATGCCCGAGAGTTTCCTGTTTATTCGCGGAACGCCATTGCACTTCCGAACCGGCCGGCGTGCTCGTGAGCTGAACCTTCGCGTATTCAAAGGGAACGGAGAGGATTCGATTCTCTCGCGTGTTCAGGACGACATTCGTTGAAACGGGAGAAAGATGGTTGAATTCTCCATTCGGAACGATATCGACTTGATAGGTGCCCGGGCTCCGGCGGATAGAAAAGCGGCTGGCCTGATTATCAGAGGGTGAAAGTTTAACCTTTTTGCCGGGGTCATTGGCGGGTGAAATAAAAATGTCCACGGATGGGAGTGGAACATCGACGGCCAGCTCAGCGCTGCTGGAACGATGCAAGATGAGAAAGAGAATCCCGGCGAGGACGACAATCACCCCGGCCGCGAACCCGATCATCTGTGGATTCGCCGCGGGCTCGCGCGGATGCATTTCGCCCAGGCGCCTTTCGAGCGAAGCGAGAGAGAGAGAGCCGGCCGAAGTGCGGACATCGAGCAATTCACGGCAGAGGTTGCGCCACTGCCGGGCTCCAGGGCCGAAGATTTTTTTCCAGCGGCGCGGTTCGCCCACGGCCCCTTCCCACGCGGCAATCCAGTTGGTGCTCTCCGGCAGGGGGCGACCCGCGAGGAGCTGGAGCAGAATGCGCCCGAGCGCTTCGAGATCGTCCTTCTCGAAATCGCGCTGGAGTTGTTCCCGCTCCGCCGGAGTTTGGTCACTGCGTCCGCCCGGAGCCGGATCGCTGACGACGATTTCCGATCCGTTCTCGCGGACCGGCAGGCCCTGGATCAAAATGTTCGAAAGTTTGAGATTTCCGTGCGAACGACGGCCCGTGCCCGGGTCCACCTGGGCAAAGGCCAAAGCGCCCCGAGCGACGGTGCGGCAGATCAGCCAGACGGCTGTTCCGGAGAGGGGCGACCCATTTTGCCGAGCGAGGAGTGCCTGCAAGGAAGTTTCATAACGGGGGGTGACAAACCAGGCCTCGCCAGCGCTAAGCACATCCCGAAGTTGCTCGCGGGTGGTGGGGCGATCCAGGACCGGTGCGACTTCGGGCCAATCCGAGGCCACGCGATCCTGCAGGGCAATGGCGTCGAGCCGCCGGGCGGCCATGACTCCAGGCTGGAGCGAATCCGACTTGGGAAGAACAACAGTTTTGAGGACTCCGCCGGAAGCCGTCGCGTCGGTGCGATGGCGGACCAAAAAAACTGTTTCGCTGCCATCCGCCAGCGCCTCTTCAACGATAAAAGTTCCGTAGAGCTTTCCAGCCGATGACATAGGGGGGAGGGGAGTGACTAGCGCGCTCTTTGGCGGCTGACGACTTCCAGGCCCCCCCGCTTCACGACGACTCGAAGTTCCTTCGTTCCGCTTTCCCAGCGATGCGGATCGAGCGGCAGGATTCTTCGGCGCGCGTCGGCGTCGCCCGGCTTGTCGTCAGCGCGTCCCATATTCGGCAGGTCGGCCAAAACGAAAACTTCCGTGGCGCCGATGCCCAGCCAGTCCTGCCAGATTTTATCCTTCACGTTGAGAACCTGTGGCTTGTCCGGCTCGGACAGCTCAATGGTCATCTTGCGCGCGCTGGCTCGAAGTGGGTCCGACGCGCCAAAATATTCTGTGACCGATTTCTCTTCCCACTGCCGTTTTTGGCTGGGATTGACCGGGACCAGATCGACCAGCACCCGCTGTCCCTGCAACGATGGGTCGAGAGTGACGCTGATGGTATGAGCCCTGGCGCGGCCCGGCTTGGTGCTGCTGCAGCCCGACGCGCCCATAATCAGAACCGCGCCCGCACTGAGAGCGAGCACCCGAGAAAATAAAGACACAGTCCTCATGAGGATTCGATCATCCCCGCGCAAGCGTGAATTTTCAATCGGAAATTGGGTGAAATTGGGTGATTGTGCAACGCTCACAGTCATCAAGGTGGAGCGAGGCTCCGCCGAGCTTTCCCGTATTATCGGTTCGCCGGTGAAAACGCTCGGCAGAGCCTCGCACCACCAAAACGGCGCCGACCGTCAACCCTGTTCGAGAGCACGATAGAGGTGATGCACAAAAGAAAGGTTGTCGCATTGCAAATATTGCATGCGACCGCCCATGCGGGAGAAGCTTTTGCAGAAGCGCAAGTAGTAGGCGGGATGCGTTTTTGGCGGTTCACTCTGGCTCCAATCCCAGTTGCCGCCGTCTTGGAGATCGACCACGTAAATCGAGTGTCCGCTCACGATGGAACGGCCCGATTGCAGCCGAAGGTTGTTCACGCAACTGAGGCTCTTCTCGAAAACCTGCGGGCCCATGATGGCGCTGCCCACCGAAAGAACGACTCCGTTATCCAATCGTTCAACCGAACCGCCGAACAATTTGAAGTCAATGGTGGCAGCGCGACCGATCAGGGCGCCATTGAACATCGGGTGATTGGAAATGATGTCGTATCCAATGCCAGGATGGACGGTGAGCGGGATATTATGGCGGAAAGCTTGAGCTAAAATCGAGGCGTGCTTCCACTGATGCTGTATTCTGTAGTGTCCTTCTGAAATCAAGCCGAGGGCCAAAGCATTAAAGGTCTCAAACTTTTCTGCATCACCTCGGTACGCCTCCGGAAGGGGGCGTCGTCCCCCGAGCGAAATGTACTCGGACGTAACTCCAGAAAAGCCTGCGAGGGCTGAAGCCGCTGGAAAATGGGCGCCATCCTTTTCGATAAATCGCCCGAGAGCGCGGCCATAGCCTTCACCGCGCAGCAAGCCGGCATAAAGCGCCATGTGAATATTCCGCCCGGTCTCATCCCACGTGCCGAAGCTTCCCGTCGCGACGTTTTCCTCGACACTTTCGGTGGATCGCCCGAGGTAGGCGTATTCCCAGTCGTGAATTGTTCCCGCGCCATTCGTGGCTAAATGGGTAATCCACCCGTTGGCCATCATCCGTTCGAGAATCAAGGCCGCGCCGTTGCGGAGCAGATGCGCTCCATAGATAAGCATCACGGTTGCGCCCTGTTGACGGGCGCGGAGAACCGCCGCCGCGCATTCCGCAATCGTGGACTGTTGAGCCTCCGAAATCCCGCCGGGCGCTGCTTCCGGTTGGACGAGAATCTGATCAATCGTGGTCAGGCTCTTGCGATCCGAAAGTGGAAAGACTTTCAATCGCTCCAGCGGGAGCGGTTCCGGATAAGGCGGTATGGGAAAAGTCTTCGCCACTTAATTTCCAAGGATTTTGCTCAAGAGCAGCTCGGCATCGCGGTAATCTGGGATCACAACGTCAGCCCCAACAGTGAGCAGGCGATTGCGTTTCCACTGATCGATCTTGCCCGAGCCATTGTTCGCTTCGTCACTAGCGACGGCCACCGCCAGGCCACCCACCTCCCTGGTGTTCTCGATCTCGACGTAG
>DASYTB010000612.1:0-3135 GCA_036002705.1 Verrucomicrobiia bacterium | reverse complement strand
GATCAGCAGGCTTATATGGCGGTGGTTCAAGGAGGCTATACATTTTCCGATTTCTCCGGGAGGCCCCGGCTCGCGCTTGAATATTCCTACGGGAGCGGTGATAGCGATCCGACCGATCGCAAGCATGAGACGTTCGACAATCTGTTTCCCACGAACCACAAATTCTATGGGTACATGGATTTCTTTTCCCTCCAGAACATGCACGATGCCCGCGGAATATTTCAGCTCCGGCCCGCCCGGCAAGTGAGTCTCGCGATTGAGGGACATGGCTTCTGGCTCGCCGACACTCACGATAACTTCTACAACGTGAGCGGAGTGCCGCGGGGCGGGATCACCGCCACTCCGGGAGGCACTGGTTACGGTGTTAACCCGGGTTACGGAAACTTTGTTGGGACGGAATTGGACGCGGTTGTCGGCTACGCCGTGACTCGATTTGCGCTCCTGGAAATCGGCTACGGCCATTTCTTTGTGGGCGATTATATCCAGCAGTCGCTGGCTTCGCCGGCTTTCGGCTCGCGCGATGCCGATTGGATTTTTATTCAGGCGACACTCAGTTTTTGATTGAAAAAAGGCGTCTCCTGCCCGCGCCTTCGATTCGATTTGAAGAAAGGTCGTGGTAAATTGCGGCCATGCGTTACCTGGTAAAAGCGCGCGTTAAGCCCGGGCGGGAAAAGGACCTCGCGGCGGCGGTCGAGAAACGGGAACTCGGTCTCGGTTCGATTGCCGGTGATGAGTATATCTATGACATGGAACAGGCGCGTCTGGCCGAGGATGGGACGGTTCATTGGGTCGAAACATGTTTCTGCGCGACGCCTCTGGCCGAAGAACGGCCCTATTGGGAAGAGTACTTCGAGATTTTGCGCATCAAAGACGCGCATAACCGGAAGAACTGCCGCGACTGGAATGGCACGGAACCATGGGCGTGCTGCGATTGTGACTGCACAAGGAAACTCGAGGAGCGGCTGGGCAAGACGGGAGAGCCATTTTTGAAGAGGATGAAGTAGGCGAAGTTGGGCGCGTTTTCCCGCTGGGAAAGCATGAGTTCTGCGTGGTTTGTGCGGGTTTGTCGCGACGGGCCGTCCGAAATCCGTTTGACAATGAAAATGGCACGGGAAAGATGTCCTAATGCTCTTAGCCCTGTTCCTGGCCATTACGCTGCTGTTTTCCAGTAACCGGGTTCTTGGCGCAATGGTGCCGGTCACGAGCCGTGATACGCCCGCCCATCGCGCGGTGCTTCACTTCATGCGTGGAGTGAATTTGGGCAACGATCTCGAATACCAAGCGGGGAATCCTGCCGCCACCCAGACCTACACGGAGCATGACCTAGACCTGATTCGCCAGGAGGGATTTGATCATATCCGCCTTCCTGTAGGATGGCACCTGGGGAGCGGCGCCGCGCCTGCGTATCAGGTTTCGCCCGTGTTGTTCCAAAAGGCCGATACACTGATCAACGCCGCATTGGCGCGCGGGCTCGGCGTGATTCTCGACTGGCATTCCTTCGACGAGTTCATGGGGAATCCCACTGGTTCAACGAACAAGCTTTACGTCATCTGGAAGCAGGTTGCGACCCACTACGCCGCCTATTCCAACTCTCTCGTTTTTGATCTGCTGAACGAACCGAATGGCGCGGCCACAACCGCGGTGATGAACGGTATTTATCCGGAACTGATTCGACAGGTTCACCTGATCAATCCAGACCGAACCCTGTTCGTCGCGCCGGGACAGTGGAGTGGCATCGGGGAGCTTAAAACCGGGACGAATCCCGGTCTGGTTCTCCCAAACGACGATCTGAACCTGATTGTGACCGTTCACTGTTATGAGCCGTATTATTTTACTCATCAAGGCGCGGAATGGGCTCTGCCGGATACGGCCACGGTCGGCGTGAAGTTTCCTGGACCCCCGTCCACGCCGCTCAAGGCCAGTTCAACGATTACCCATGACTGGGTGCTGCAGTGGTTCAAGGACTACAATAGCAAGCCGGCGAGCAGCAATCCGAGCAGTCCTTACTCATTCCAAAGTCTGCTCAAGCAGCTTCGGACGTGGGCGGATTATTGGGGCCGTCCAGTCCACCTCAGCGAATGGGGTTGTTATGAGAAAGCGGAAAATACCTCGCGCCTGGCTTTTCATCAGGCTTTCCGAACGGCGCTCGATGCGCAGCGGCTCGGCTGGGCGATGTGGGACTGGAAAGCCGGCTTCCATTACCTGAAGAACGGCATTCCAGATCCGCCGGGAATGCGGGAAGCGATCTTTCCTCCGCCGGTGCTCACGATTACCGATGGCGCTACCATTCGAGCCGAGGGCTCGCTCGGAAAAACGTTTATTCTCCAGCAGGCCGACCCGGTCTTTGCACCACTACAGTGGCAGGGTGTTTCGACTCAGTCTTTGACCACAAATTTGTTCATGTATCCGATCCCAACCAATTCTCAGACTGCCGACCTTTATCGGATCCTCTGGCAAAAATAAGTCCGTATGCCTCTCCGTTACCTATCTGGAGCGCGTGTTGCGCTCTTTCTCCTTGCGTTGTCCTTGAAGCTGCTCGTGCCGATGAGCGGTGCGGCTGAAAACAGCTTCCTCCAAATTCGAAACGGCTATTTTTGGGACCCGAAAACAGAGGACTATTTTTTTCCGCGCGGCATTGCCTACCAGTTATGGAACCCGCCCGTCGGAGCAAACCAATCCTTTGACCAGCTCACCTACGATCTCACGGAGTTCAAAAAGAACTACATCAATTCCGTGCGCTGCGAAATGGTCTGGAGCGAACTGGAAACAGCTCCCGGCGTTTACGATTGGCATAAGGCCGAGTATCTGGTTTCCGAAGCCGAACGGCTTGGCCTCAAACTATTCGTTTTGATCGGCTTTCAATATCCGCCCCCGTGGTTTCCGAAAGAATATCGCGGCATCAACGCGCTCGGCCTCACGCCCGATGTGATGAAATGTCTCGCCTCGAGCGCTGACGGCGACGCGCTCCAATGTTTTCCTGATCAGACCCGCCAACTGTTGCTCACGAATATTCCGCGGGACTTGCTCACGAAGGCCCAAAGTATATTAACCAACGGAGCGAAAAATGGTTCGGTCACGAACCTGCTCACGCTCTTGCATAACGGCTTGCCTCCGGAGGTCAGCACGAATGTCACC